>CAMLIZ010000004.1 GCA_946480245.1 uncultured Pseudomonadota bacterium | reverse complement strand
CCTCCTCGTCTCCACCAGATACAACAAGGGCCGGTTCGGCAACGAACCGGCCCTTTGCCTTTTCGGCGTGGCAACGCGCCTCAGGCGCGCAGCACCTTGGCCAATGCCATCACACTGGTGGTGACGGCCGCCAGCACCAGCCCCGCCACAACCCACAGGTATCTGGAACTGGACCGTGCGCGCCGGCGTGCACGCTGGAACTCCAGGCTGGAATTCAGCGTGGAGTGGGAGAAGCCGGAGAGTTGGGAATAGCCCGTGCTGGAGCCGAACTCGGTCGGCCGCTCGTCGGCCGGTTCGGACGACCAGTCGTAGACGGTCTCGCCCTTGAAGCGGCGGACCGATGAATCTTGTGCCTTTCGCATGGGCGCGATCGTGCGACAACGCGGGCGCGGCTTCAAACCCCGTCCGCGGGGGTTGGCATGGTGTTCGCCGGTGCTGCCCTTTGAATGCGGGGGCGGCGTTGCATGCGCCAGCTTGAGCCGCGTCAACCAGGTTGGCCGCGCCGGCGCCACCATCGAGCAGTTCCTTCTCCCACGAGCCAAAGGCCCATCCATGCGCATCGGCATCCTCACCGGCGGCGGTGACGCGCCCGGCACCAACGCCGTGATCCGCGCACTGACCAAGTCGCTGATTCACCGCGCCGCGGCCGAGGTGATCGGCATCGAAGACGGCTACCTGGGCCTTCTGGAGCGCCGCACGCGGCCGCTCGACTGGCGTTCGGTGAGCGGCATCGTCGCCGAGGGCGGCACGATGCTCGGCACCACCAACCGCTTCAGCCCGCTCGACCACGCGGGCCGCGACCGCCGTGCCGAGGTGCTGGCCAGCGCGCAGGCGCTCGGCCTCGACGGCGTGGTGGCGATCGGTGGCGACGGCACGCTCGCGATCGCCGAGGCGCTGCATGGCGCCGGCCTGCCGACCATCGGCGTGCCCAAGACGATCGACAACGACATCCTCGGCGTGGAGCGCAGCTTCGGCTTCGACACCGCCGTGGCACGCGCCACCGAGGCGATCGATCGCGTGCAGACCACCGGGCAGAGCCACGGCCGCGTGATGTTGGTGGAGACGATGGGCCGCCATGCCGGCTGGATCGCGCTGGAGGCGGGCATCGCCGCCGCTGCCGACATCCTGCTGCTGCCCGAACTGCCGTTCACGCTCGACGCGGTCGCGCAGGTGTGCCGCGCGCGTGAAAGCGCCCAGCACTTCACCGTGATCTGCGTGGCCGAGGGCGCGCGGCCCGAGGGCGGCGAGTTGGTGGTGCGCCAGCGCGTGCAAGGCGCGCCGGAACCGGTGCGGCTGGGCGGCATTGCCGAGCAAGTGGCGGCGCACTTGGAGCCGCTGCTGAGCAGCGAGGTGCGCGCGGTGGTGCTCGGGCACGTGCAGCGCGGCGGCCCGCCCACGGCCAACGACCGGGTGCTGGCCACGCGCTATGGCGCCGCTGCGGCCGACCTGGTCTGCCAGGGCGCCTGGGGTCGCGTGGTCACCCTGCAGCCCGGCGGCGCCGGCCACTGCGCGCTCAGCGAGGTGGCGGGCGGCCGGCGCACGGTGCCGGCGGACCACCCGTTGTTGCACTGCGCCTGGCAGATGGGGGTGTCGCTCGGCCAGGCTTGAGCGTGTCGGCGCCCGCTCAAGCGGCAGCGAACACCGCGCTGTAGGCCTGGCGCAGCTCGCGCTTGAGCAGCTTGCCGCTCGGGTTCTTGGGCAGCGCCTGCACGAAGACAACGCGCTTCGGCGTCTTGAACCCCGCCAGGTGCTGCGCGCAATGCGCCAGCACCTGCGCTTCATCGAGCGCCTGGCCCGGCTTCGGCACCACCACGGCCACCACCGCCTCCACCCAGTGCGGATGCGGCACGCCCACCACGGCCACCTCGCTCACCTGCGGCAGGCGGTAGATCATCTCCTCCACCTCGCGGCTGGCCACGTTCTCGCCCCCGCTCTTGATCATGTCCTTCTTGCGGTCGACGATCGTGATGTAGCCCTCGTCGTCGATCGTGGCCAGGTCGCCCGAGTGGAACCAGCCGCCTTCGAACGCCGCCGTGGTGCGCTCGTCGTCGTGGAAGTAGCCGAGCATCAGGTGCGGCGAGCGGTGCACGATCTCGCCCACCTCGCCCGGCTGCACGTCGCGCATGTCGTCGTCCACCACGCGCGTCTCCACGTTCAGCACCGCACGCCCGCACGAGCCGGGCTTGCGCAGCTGGTCCTCGGGGCCGAGCATCGTGGCCAGCGGCGCGATCTCGGTCTGGCCATACAGGTTCCACAGCCGCACCTGCGGCAGCCTCTGGCTCAGCTCGCGCAGCACTTCCACCGGCATGATCGAGGCGCCGTAGTAACCCTTGCGCAGGCTGCTCAGGTCGGTGCGCGCGAACAGTGGCGATCGCAGCAGCGCGATCCACACCGTGGGCGGCGCGAAGAACGAGCCGATGCGGTGCCGCTCGATCAGCGGCAGCAGGCTGTCCGGCGTGGGCTTGGCGGTGATCACGTTCACGCCGCCCGCGTAGATGCAGGGCCCGAGGAACACGTCGAGCTGCGCGCAGTGGTACAGCGGCAGCGCATGCAGCGTGAGGTCGGCGGCGGTGATCTCGGCATCGACCAGGCAGCTCACGTATTGCGCGATCACCGCGTCGTGCGTGAGCATCGCGCCCTTCGGCGCCGACTCGGTGCCGCTGGTGTACACGATCTGGGCAAGGTCGCTGCCCTGCAGATGCACCGCGGGCGGATCGCCCTGCTGCTCGGCCAGCAGGTCGAAGCGCGTCATGCCGGGTTCGGGCGTGCTCGGCTCCTCCGAGGGCAGCCACAGGAACTCCTGCACGTCGGTATGCTGCGCAGCCGCCTCACGCGCCACCGTGGCCAAGCCCGAGTCGGTGGCCAGCATGCGGGCGCCGGCATGGCGCAGGATGTACGCCACCTCCTCCGCCTTGAGCATGAAGTTGATTGGCACCAGCACCGCGCCCAGGCGCGCCAGCGCAAAGCGCAGCGCCGCGAACGCATGCGAGTTGCGCGCCAGCACCGCCACGCGGTCGCCCTTGGCGATGCCACGGCCGGCCAGGCCGGCGGCCACGCGATCGCAGATGCGATCGAACTCTGCGTAGCTCCAGCGGGTGTCGCCGCACACGATGGCGGTGCGCGCCGGATAGCGCTGGGCGCTGCGATGCAGCAGGTCGGCGAGAGTGTGGCGCCGGGCGAGCTCTTGGTGCATGGGGCCTCCGATGAACGAATCCCATGATGGCGCCGGCGGCCGGCCCCGGCGACAGGGTTGGCCCGGAGGCGATGCAGCTCAGACGGGCCAGCGGGGCGCGTGGGTGCCCGGCGGCATCGCCGGCCGCGCCCAGCCCGCAGGCGTGAGCGAGAACTGCGCCGCGTGGCGCAGCGCCACCAGCCGGCCGAAGCCGCTGTCCGCGGCTTCGAGGTACGGCTCGAACGACGGTGCGACGGCCGCCGTGCCGCCGGGCACGCGGCCCAGGCTGCGCAGCCAGCGCCCCACACCGGCCAGGGACACCTGCACATGCCAACTGCCGCCTTCGAGTGCCTGGCGCAACAGCGCGGCCTGCGCGCCGAAGGCCAGCAGGTAGCCCGCGGCGTAATCGAGGATCTGGATCGGCATCGGCTTCGGCTGCGCCACACCGAAGGCCGCCGCTTCCGCCTCATTGAAGCCGGTGGCCGTCTGCACCAGCGAGTCGAAGCCGCGCCGCCCGGCCCACGGCCCGCGCGAGCCGTAGGCCGACAACGACACGTACACGATGCCCGGGCGCACCTGCGCCACCTCGTCGGCCCCGAATCCCAGCCCTTGCAGGCCACCCGGCCGGTACCCCTGCAGGAACACCTGCGTGCAGCCCAGCAACTGGCGCAGCGTGTGCCGCCCTTCGTCGGTCTTCAGGTCCACGTGTGCCGACAGCTTGCCGCGGCTGGTGTCGGCAATCGCCTCGATGTTGGGCAGGTGCGGCGAGTTCACGAGCATCACGTCGGCGCCATAGGCCGCCAACGTGCGCCCGGCCACCGGGCCGGCCAGGATGCGCGTGAGGTCGAGCACGCGCAGGCCGCTCAAGGGCCGCGCGCCCATGGCCAGCGGCGGCCACGACTGCGGCGCCGCGGCGGGCGCCGACGCAATGCGCTCGATGCTGACGACCGGATGCTGCGCCAGCGCACGGGCTTGCGCGTGCGCATCCCACTGCGCGAAGCTGCGCGCCGCCGCCACCACCAGGCCCGCTTCGGCCGCTGTGTCCTCGAACTGCTCCGCGCGCCAGTGCTTCAAGGCCTCGGTCACCGCGGCGCGCTCGGTGTGCGGACCTTCGGCACAGCCGAGCAGGCGCAGCGCGCCGTCGCGGTGATGCGCAAAGTTGGCGTGGATGCGCACCCAGCCGGGTGCACCCACTGCACTGCCGCAGGGGTACAGGCCGGAGAGCTTGTCCCAGATGTTCGGCGCCTGGCCGCCGAGCGTGAAGTGCGCCGCGCTGTCGAGCACCGCGTGCGTGGCGTCCACCTGCACGCGCTGGCGCGCGCTGCCGCCGCCGCGCAGGTGCCACAACTCGGCAGCCGCGAGTGCCGCAGCGGCCAGCGCCGACTGCGCCGCCGTGGCCACCGGGAACGATGATGGCAGTACCGGGTCATGCCCCGGCAGGTCGGCGAACTGCAGCGCTGCAGCGGGCAGTTGCGCCGCGTGCCACAGGTCGGCAAGCACGTCGCGGGCAGGCGTGGGATCGGTCATGGCAAACGAGCGTGGCAGCAACGCAGCCATTTCATGGCGCTGCGCACAGGCGCGTCAATCTTGATCGGCTCGATCAAGTTCACCCGCGCTATGGTTCGCGCTGCAGGAGATCGACCGATGCAACCGTGGATGAACGCCAGCGAGGCAGCGCAGCACCTCGGCGTGAGCCGTCAGACCCTGTACGCCTATGTGAGCCGCGGCCTGCTGCGGCCCGAGCCCGCCGAGGGCGAGCGCGCGAGCCGCTATCGCAGTGCAGAGGTGCAACGCCTGGCGCTGCAGCGCAGCGCCGCCCGCAACCCGAAGCAGGCGGCGCAGGCCACGCTCGACTGGGGTTTGCCGGTGCTCGGCTCGGCCCTCACGCTGATCCGCGATGGCAGGCTGTACTACCGCGGGCAGGACGCCGTGGCGCTGGCCGAACACGCCGCACTGGAAGACGTGGCAGCACTGCTGTGGCAATGCGATGCGCAGCAGTTGCTCGCCGTGCCCGCGGCGGAGCCTGCTACGCCTTCACCGCGGCGGCGCGGCAGCGATGTGCGAGAAGGCGTTGCGGCGTTCCACCGCTTGTTGTCCGCGCATGACGAACGTGCGCACGGGCCGCCGGCCGAACAAGGCATGCAATTGCTGCGCTGGATGCGACATGCGATGACCGGGCGCACGCTCGCGGCCGGCACGGGCCCTGAAATGCATCGGCAGTTGCAGGCGGCCTGGCGCCTGTCACGGCGCGATGCCGACACGGTGCGTGCCGCGCTGGTGCTGTGCACCGACCATGAGCTCAATGCCTCCAGCTTCACCGCGCGCTGCGTGGCGTCCACCGGCGCCACGCTGCCGGCGTGCGTGGCGGCCGCGCTGCTCGCGCTCACCGGGCCGCGCCACGGCGGCGCCACGATCAGCGTCGATTCGGCATGGGACGACTGGATGCGCGGCGGCAGCTCGCGCAGCACCTTGCGCCAGCAGATCCGCGCCACTGTGCTGACCCCGGGCTGCACGCCGCAAGGCCTCGGCTTCGGCCATCCGCTGTATCCCGCCGGCGACCCGCGCGCCGTGGCACTGCTGGCGCGGCTGCCGCCGGACGCGCTGCGCGATCGCTGGATCGCCGAGGTGCACGACCTCAGCGGCCTGCGGCCCTCGGTGGATTTCGCGCTGGTGGCGCTGCGACGCAGTCTCGGCCTGCCGCGTGGCGCGGCGTTAGCGCTGTTCGCCATCGCGCGCACGGTCGGCTGGATCGCCCATGCGCTGGAGCAGCGTGCCAGCGGGGCCTTGATCCGGCCGCGCGCGGCCTACGTCGGCCCCCTGCCCGCGCCGGCGGCAGCAGCCGCTCCTGCCGGGCGCGTGATCCGCCGCCGCTAGCGCGGGCTCATGCCGCTGCGGCGGCCAGGCGCGGTTCGCGGATCGGCAGGTGGATCAACGCCGCACCGATCGCCAGCACGATGTCGGCATACCAGAGCCAGTCGTAGTTGCCCGTCGCCTCGAACGCCTTGCCGCCCAGCCAGGCGCCGAGGAAGCCTCCGAGCTGGTGCGCCAGCATCACGATGCCGAACAGCGTGGCCATGTGCGCCGGCCCGAAGAAGCGCGCCACCAGGCCCGCCGTGGGCGGCACGGTCGACAGGAAGGTGAGTCCCATCACGGCGGCGAACACCAGCGCCGTCGTGCCCGTCTTCGGCGCCAGCAGGAACACCAGGACCGCGAGCGCGCGCGCGGCGTACACCAGCGACAGCAGTGACTTCATGCGCCAGCGCCCCACCGCCCAGCCCATCGCCACGCTGCCGACGATGTTGAACAGGCCCAGCATCGCCAACGCCCAGGCGGCGAACTGCACGGGCAGCCCGCACGAAGCGATCACGCCCGGCAGATGCGTGGCCAGAAACGCCACGTGGAAGCCGCAGACGAAGAAGCCGGCGCTCAACATCAGGTAACTCGGCGTGCGCAACGCCTGTGCGATCGCCTGGCCGGTGCTGCCGTGCGCCGGTGTGGCCGATGTGGCCGCCGCCGTCGCCGTGACGGCGCCGCCGCGACCCTTCAACACCCACGCGGCCGGCAGCGCCAGCAGCACCAACAGGCCGAGCAACTGCATCGCGTGCACCCAGCCCACGCCTACCATCAGCGCACCGGCGATGGGCGCCATCACGAACTGCCCGAACGAGCCGCCCGCGTTGACGATGCCCACGGCCATGCCGCGGCGGTGCGGCGGAATCAGGCGCGTGGTGGTGGCCATCAACACGGCCGGCCCGGCCATGCCGGCGCCGCCGGCAGCCAGCACGCCGATGGCCAGCACCAGGCCACCCGTGCCCTGCATCAACGGCGTGAGCACGGTGCCCAGCGCCACCAGCGACACGCCCGCCAGCAGCACGCGCCCCGCACCCAGCTTGTCGGCCACCGCACCGGCGAAGGGCTGGGTCAGCCCCCACCACAGCTGTCCGAACGCGAAGGCAAGGCTGATGTGCGCCAGGCCGATGCCGGTGGCGCTGTTCATCGGCCCGAGGAACAGGCCCATGGTCTGGCGCACGCCCATCGTGAGGGCAAAGGTGCCGGCAGCGGCCAGGAGCACCCAGGCAGTGGACGGTACGCGTGCGTTGGTTGTGTTCATCGGGTCTCCGGACAGGCTCGGCAGCTGAACATGACGATCATCATGTAAGTCGAATATACATGATGATCGTCATTTATAATCGCCACTCCCCGGAACCCAGGAAATTCGCCCCATGAGAGTCACCCGCGAACAGGCCACCGAAAACCGCGAGCGCGTGCTGGATGCAGCGGCGCGGCTGTTCCGCGAGCGCGGCTTCGACGGCGTGGGAGTGGCCGAAGTGATGAAGGCCGCCGGCCTCACGCACGGCGGCTTCTACGGCCAGTTCGACTCCAAGGAAGACCTGATGGCACAGGCCTGCGCGCGAGCCTTCGAAGGCTCGCTGGCGCATTGGCAGCAAGCGGCCGCGCGCTCGCCCGAGGCGCCGCTGGACGGGCTGCTCAAGTCCTATCTCTCGAGCGCACATCGCGACCGGCCCGGCGATGGTTGCGCGGTGGCGGCGCTGGGCGCCGAGGTCGCCCGCGAGGGGCCGGCGCTGCGGCGCGCCTTCACCGAGGGCACCGTGCGCCTGGTGAATGCATTGACCGCGCTGGTGCCCGGCCGCACGCGGGCCGACAAGCGCCGTCGTGCGGCCGCCACGTTCGCGGCGATGGTGGGTGCGCTGGTGCTCTCGCGCGCCCTCGACGACGAGGCGCTGTCCAGGGAGGTGCTGCACGCCGTGCGCGAGACCGCGTCGCGCGCATAGCGCGCCGTCCTGCGCTACCGTGCGCCTTGCGACACTGCAGCGCAAGGAGCCCGTGATGATGCGACAGGTCGATGCCGGCGTACTCAACGTCGGCTACCACGAACACGGCCCCGCGCAGGGCTGGCCAGTCGTGCTGCTGCACGGCTTTCCGTACGACACGCACGCCTATGCCGAGGTGGCGGCGCGGCTGGCGGCCGAAGGTGCGCGCGTGATCGTGCCGTTCCTGCGTGGCTACGGTCCCACCCGCTTCCTTGCGGCCGCCACACCGCGTTCGGGCCAGCAGGCTGCGCTGGCCGCGGACCTGCTGGCCCTGATGGATGCACTGCAGTGCCAGCGCGCGCTGCTCGCCGGACACGACTGGGGCGGGCGGGCCGCCTGCGTGGCAGCCGCCATGTGGCCCGGACGCGTGTCGGGCCTGGTCAGCGGCAATGGCTACCAGATCCAGAACATCGCTGCCGCCGCAGCGCCGGCACCGCCCGAGGCCGAGCATCGCTACTGGTACCAGTACTACTTCCACGGCGAGCGCGGCCGGCGCGGGCTGGCGCAGGACCGGCGCGCGTTGTGCCGCCTGCTGTGGCGCTTGTGGTCGCCCACCTGGGCCTTTGACGACGTCACCTTCGAGCGCAGCGCAGCAGCGTTCGACAACGCGGATTTCGTGGAGGTGGTGATCCATTCGTACCGGCATCGCTTCGGCCTGTGTGCCGGCGACCCCGCGTACGAGGCGCTGGAGCGAGCGCTGGCCGCGCAGCCCGACATCACGGTGCCCGCGATCACGCTCGACGGCGCGGACGACGGCGTGACGCCGGCCGCGACACTGGCGCACGGCGCGGCACACTTCGTCGGCGCTCACGAGCACCGCGTGCTGCCGGGCGCCGGCCACAACCTGCCGCAGGAAGCACCGCAGGCCTTCGCGCAAGCGGTGCTCGACGTGCATCGGATGGCAGACTGAGCGCATGCATCTCGACCCTTCGCAACTGTCGCAACTGTCGCAATGGCCGGTATGGGCGCAGGTGGCCATCGCGCACCGCGATCGGCGTGATCCTGTTCACCGGGCTCGGCTTCATGCTGATCCGATGCGTTGCCCCGCATCCGCGCGCAGCTCGACGGCCCCGGGCCACTGGGCGCTGCTGCTCAGGGCAGCGCGTAGGCGATCACGTCGTCGCCGGCCTTGGTGCCTAGCGACCCGTGCCCGCCGGCAACGACCAGCAGGTACTGCTTGCCGTTGCGGTCGGCATAGGTCATCGGCGTGGCCTGGCCGCCGGCCGGCAGGCGCGCCTGCCACAGCTGGCGGCCCGTGGCCACGTCGTAGGCGCGCGCGTAGTAGTCCAGCGTGCCGGTCAGAAAGGCCACGCCGCCCGCGGTGACGATGGTGCCGCCCAGGCTGGGCACGCCCAGCGGCACCGGCAGTGGGACCGGCGAGCTGTCGCGGATGGTGCCGTTCTTGTGCATCCAGGCGATCTTGCCGTCGTGCAGGTCGATGCCGGCCACATAGCCCCAGGGCGGTGCCTGGCACGGAATGCCCAGCGGCGACAGGAAGGGCTTCAGCTCGATGTCGAACGGAATGCCCTTCACCTGCTTCAGCCCCTGCTCGCCGCTGGAGTGCGCACCGCCGGCGCTCTCGCTGGCCTTGGGATGCAGGCGCGACACGAAGGCCATGTAGCTCGGGTTGGCGATCGCGATCTGGCGCACCGGGTCGACCGACAGGCCGCCCCAGTCGAACACGCCGAAGTTGCCCGGGTTCACCAACGAGCCCTGCACCGAGGGCGGGGTGAACATGCCGTCGTAGCGCAGCGAGCGGAACGCCACGCGGCACCACAGCTGGTCATACGGCGTGGCACCCCACATGTCGGAGCCGCGCACGCGCGGCGGGTTGAAGTTGAGGGTGGAGATCGGCTGCGTAGGCGCCGTGTGGTCGCCGGCCACCGCACCTTGCGGCACCGGCGTCTCGCGCACCGGCACGATCGGCTCGCCGGTGCGCCGGTCCAGCACGTACACGCTGCCGTGCTTGGTGGAGGCCACCAGCGCGGGCACGCGGCCATTCGCCGTGTCGATGTCGACCAGGCTGGGCTGGCCGCCGACGTCCATGTCCCACAGGTCGTGGTGCGTGAACTGCCGCACCCAGCGCAAGTGGCCGGTGGCCAGGTCGAGCGCGACGATGCCGGCACTCAGGCGCTCGCTTTGCGGCGTGCGCTGGCCGCCCCACTGGTCAGGCGTCTGGTTGCCCATCGGCAGGTACAGCAGGCCGAGCTGCTCGTCGACGCTGGCCACGCTCCACATGTTGGGCGAGTTGTGCACGTAGAGCTGGCCGGGCGGTACGGGCGCGGTCTGGTCGGGCCTGCCGGCGTCCCAGTTCCACACCAGGTGGCCGTCGTGCACGTCGAAGGCACGTGTCACGCCCGAGGGCTCGTCGGTGGAGACGTTGTCCGACACGTGGCCGCTGATGATCACGAGATTGCGCGTCACCACCGGCGGTGACGTCGAGTAGTAGCCGCCGGGCTGGAAGGGCCGGATGTGGTCGTGCAAGTCCACCGTGCCGTGCGTGCCGAAGCCGCTGCACGGCCGGCCGGTGTCGGCGTCGAGCGCGATCAGACGCGCGTCGGCCGTCGGCAGGAACAGGCGGCGCGGGCAGTCGCCGGTGGCACCCGGGCCGTCGTCGTGGTACGAGACGCCGCGGCAGGTCATGTGCTCGAAGTGCTTGAAGCCGACCGGGCTCTTGATCTGCGGATCGAAGCGCCAGCGTTCGCGCCCAGTGGCGGGATCCAGCGCGATCAGCTTGCTGTGCGGCGTGCACACGTACACGTTGTCGCCCACCTTGATCGGCGTGTCCTCGTCGGTGGTCTCCTTCGGGTCGCCCGGGCCGGGCTTGTCGCCGGTATGAACGTGCCACGCCACGTGCAGCTTCGACACGTTGCCGGGCGTGATCTGTGCCAGCGCGGAGTAGCGCTCGCCGTAGGGCGAGCCGCCGTAGGTGGGCCAGTCGCCACGCACGCTGTCCACCGCGGGGCCAGTGGCCGGCCCGCGGCTTTCCAGCGGCAGGTTGCCGGGATGATCGTGATAGGCGGTGAGCAGCGACGCCACCAGCGCGCACCCCGTGCCGGCCACGCCGGCCCACAGCGGCCACTTGCCAGTGCGCGCCGCTGCACCCTCGTCGTCCCGCAGGCCGCGCCGCACCCACGGCGTGAGCATCCACGCGCCGATCACGAGCCAGAGCGACACGCGCGGCACCAGCGGCCACAGGTCGAAGCGCACCTCGGCCACTGCCCACACCAGCGTGCCCAGCAGCAGCAGCGCATACAGCCACAGCGCAACGGCACGGCGCAGGATCAGCAGCACACCGCACGCCACCAGCGCGATGCCTGCGATCAGGTAGTAGGCGGAGCCGTGCAGCGCCACCAGCCGGCCGCCGCCGATGGCCAGCGGCAGGCCCAGCACTATCAGCACCAGGCCCGTGATCGGCGCCGCGCGGGAAGGCCGTTCGTCATTCGTGTTCATGAACAAGGTGCGGCAAGCCTTGTTCCCATCGGTTACGGTCCCTCAGTGCATCGGGCCGCGCTCCAGGTTGGCCGCGCGCTGCCCCGCCACCGCTTCGGTGGCATGGGCTTGTTGCGGCGGCTGGCCGCTTCGCAGCGCTGCGCCTCGCATCTGGGAGGCCGGGCGCGGGAAGCCGCTGCGGTCGCTGTAGTCGCGCACCGGAAAGCGCGTCTGCTGCTGGCGTGCGCGGCGCGCGGCCATCACATCGAGCGCCGCCACGCCGGCCAGCGCCGCCAGCGCCACCGTGGCCCGCGTGCGGCTGCCGCCGCGCCCGCGCGCCTTCAGGCCCACAGTGAGCAGGTCCAGCGCATCGCCGGCGACCCGGCCCCACAGCAGCGGCACCGGGTCCATCGCCTTCAGCAGGCCCCAGCCGGTGGCCAGCTCGCGCGCGCCGTAGGCCCGCACGAGGCCACTGTCCTTGCCGCTCATGCCGCTGGCGCGCGCCACCGTGCGCGGCAACGCCAGCTCCATCAACCCAAGGCCGATGCTGAACCAGCCCAGCGCCTGGGCGATCGTGCGGATACGCGGCATCTTCGTCAGTCGTTGCAGGTTCATCGCCAACTCCTCAAGGCTTGAGCATCACTTTCACGCAGCCGTCTTCCTTGTTGCGGAAGGTCCAGTACAGGTCCGGCCCTTCCTCGAGCGAGGCGGTGTGCGTGATCACGAAGGAGGGGTCGATCTGGCCATCCTCGACGCGCTGCAGCAGGTCTTCCGTCCATCGGTTCACGTGGGTCTGGCCGGTGCGCAGCGTGAGGCCCTTGTTCATCAGCGCGCCGATCGGGATCTTGTCCGCCAGGCCGCCGTACACGCCGGCCACCGACAAGGTGCCGCCCGGCCGGCACACGTAGATCATTTCGCGCAGCACGTGGGGCCGGTCGGTCTCCCACATCAGCGCCTGCTTGGCGCGGTCATACACCGAATCGAGCGAGCGCGTGTAGTGCGCCTCCATGCCCACCGCATCGATGCACTTCTCGGGGCCCTTGCCGCCGGTGAGTTCGTTGAGCCGGTCCAGCACGCTCTCTTCCTTGAAGTTGATGGTGATCGCGCCGGCCGCGCGCGCCATGCTGAGCCGGTCTTCCATGTAGTCGATGCACACCACCTGCTCGGCGCCAAGCAGCACCGCACTTCGCACGGCAAACTGGCCCACCGGCCCGGCACCCCACACGGCCACCGTGTCGGTGGGCTGGATGTCGCACTGCATCGCGGCCTGCCAACCGGTGGGGAAGATGTCGCTCAGAAACAGCGCCTGCTCATCGGTCACGTGGTCAGGCACCTTCAGCGGACCGACGTCGGCGTACGGCACGCGCAGGTATTCGGCCTGCCCGCCCGCATAGCCGCCGGTGAGGTGGCTGTAGCCGTACAGGCCCGCCGTGGTGTGGCCGAATGCCAGGTCGCCCAGCTTCTTGTTGCGGTTGCTGCGCTCGCAGACCGACCAGTTGCCGCGCCGGCACTGGTCGCACTCGCCACAGCAGATGGTGAACGGCACCACCACCCGATCGCCCACCTTCAGGCGCTGGTTGGCCGAGCCCACCTCGACCACCTCGCCCATCGTTTCGTGGCCGAGCACGTCGCCGGATTCCATGCCGGGAATGAAGCCGTCGAACAGGTGCAGGTCGGAGCCGCAGATCGCGCAGCTGCTGACCTTGATGATCGCGTCGCGCGGATGCTCTATGCGCGGGTCGGGAACGGTTTCGTAGCGCACGTCCTGCTTGCCGTGCCAGCACAGAGCCTTCATGGGCGAACTCCTTTGAGGGGAACCGGGGGTTCCGCCATTCGGGCAATCGCCGTTCCGGACGCGCCTGCGGTTCAGCCGGCCGCTGCCATGGCGGCGAGCCGCGCCTGCAGTTCGGGCACCTGCGGCACCTGCAGGCCGAACACGCCCTGCAGCGCGCAGCGCAGCTCGCTGGCCGAGCGAAGCACATGGGTGCGGCTCGGCGCCCCCAGGCGATGCTCGGTGAGTTCGTTGCCGGCCAGCACGTCGCGGCCGCCCGGGCGCGTGCGCGCCACCATCAGGCGCTGACGAAACGGGGACTCCGGGTGATGGCACAGGTACCAGCTCGCCATCTCGTAGTCGGCGCGCTGCTGGGATTGCAGGTCGAAGCGGTAAAGCGAGCGCCACTCCCCGCCCACCTCGGCCTGCATCACGAACTCGGCGCCCTCGCGCAACAGGCGAAACGGCTCGTGCGGCGTCGGCTGCGGCCCTTCCACCGCCAACCGCAGTGGCGCGGTGACGGTCATGCCGCCGAAACCGCCGTCGAGCACCAGCGCCTCGCCCGCCAGATCCACGCGCAACAGCATGTGGGTGCGCGGCCGCGTGGTGCCGGGCGGTGCATACCAGAGCACGCGAGCCGCCAGCATCGTGACCTCGAAGCCGATCTGGCGCAGCACCTGCGCCAGCAGCAGGTTGTGCTCGTAGCAATAGCCGCCGCGGCGCTCGTGCACCAGCTTGTGCTGCAATGCCTCGTCGTCCAGCAGCACGGGCAGGCCAAGCCAGGGGTTCAGGTTCTCGAACGGGATCGACGCGCTGTGCAGGCGGTGGACGGTGGCCAGCACCTCGGGCTGCACGAGCGTTGGGCCGCCATAGCCGATGCGCTCGAAGTACGCCGCCAGGTCGATGCCGGTCGTCATACGGCTTCTTCCGGATACAGGCCGTGCACCCGGCCATACAGTCGGGCCAAGCCGAACAGCGCGTCGATGTTCGGCGTCGGCACGCCGACGCGCTGGCCGAGCTCACGCACCGCGCCCACGATGGCGTCCAGCTCGAGCGGCCGACCGGCCTCGGCGTCCTGCAGCATCGAGGTCTTGAACGCGCCGAGCTTGCGCGTCACCTCGTGGCGCTCGGCGGGGGTCTGCTGCAGGTGGCAGCCCAGTCGCTCGCCGATGCGCTTGACCTCGGCCATCGCGGCAATGCAGAACGCACTGACCAGCGGATCGTTGATGATGCGGTCGGCCGTGGCACCGGTGAGCGCCGACACCGGATTGGTGCTCAGGTTGCCCCAGAGCTTGTACCAGATGTCGTCGCGCACCCGCTCGGCCAGCGTGAGATCGAAGCCAGCATGGGTCAGCAGTTCGCCCAGGCCGCGCACGCGCGCCGAAATGCCGCCGCCCGGCTCACCGATGATCAGACCCATGCCGCGCTGGTGCTCCACCAAGCCGGGCTCGCTGGTGCGTGCGCTGGCGTGCACCACGCAGCCGATCACGCGCGCCTGCGGGATGGCAGCGGCAACGCGGCCACCCGGGTCCACGCTCTGCAGGCCGGGCTCGAACCACCACGGCACGCCGTTCATCGCCGGCAGCACGTGCGTGTCGGGCCCGATCAGCGGCGACAAGCGAGGCGCGACGTCGCTCAGTGCCGGCCCCTTCACCGCGATCACCACCAGATCCTGGGGGCCGAGCGCCTGGGGGTCCTGCGACACCGCAGCCACGCCGGCGCTCAGCAACTCGCCGCCGCTGCGCAAGCGCCAGCCGTGCTGGCGCAGCGCGGCCAGCGTGGCGCCCCGTGCCAGCGCGCTGGTTTCTGCGCCAGCCAGCGCCAGGCGCGCGCCGATCAGACCGCCGATGGCCCCGGCGCCCACCACACATGCCTTCATCGCACTTCCTCGTCCGTTCGCCCGCACCCATGCGGCGCTCGGGCCAGATGATCCGCGATCTTCAGTCGGGCACCAGCAGCACCGGCCATCGGCCTGCAGAACGGCGGGGTTACGGCCCGCATGTGACCGGCTGCAACGTGGCGCGAAACAGTGGCATGCGCTCACTTGTCTAGATAAGCGACTGAAACCAAGTTACAGCCGCGGGCCCCATTTTTGCTTCCCGCCTGTAGAGGTCCGTCCGACGCGATGTTTCCTAGGGTGTACCCCCGTGGAGAGCGTGAAAGGTTTGACGATATAGTCGCGGGCTTTCGCGGCCAGACGGGCCAAGAAGCAGGCCCAAAAGGCCTGTGTGAATCGACGGGTCAGCGTGCCTTGAGCAGGCGCGTGGAGGATACAAGTGGATTTTGCTGAAGCGCAGCGCAGACCGGGTAAACACCTGGTGGCTTTCAGTGTCGTCGTGGTGCTTCACCTGCTGCTCGGATACGCGCTCGTCAGCGGGCTGGCGCGCCGGGTGATCGAAGTGGTGAAGGCACCGATCGAGACCAAGATCATCGAAGAGGTGAAGCCACCGCCCCCGCCGCCGGAGAACCTGCCGCCCCCGCCCAAGTTCGCCCCGCCGCCGCCGTCGTTCGTGCCGCCACCCGAAGTGGTGGTGAACCCGCCGCCGGTGCAGCAGCCCACGATCACCACCACCCAGGAAACGCCGCCGCCGCCGGCGCCGGTGCAATTGGCGCCCGCGCCTCCGGCGCCACCGTCGCCGGTGCGTGCGGCCAAGCCGGCCATTGCCAACGTGCAGGCCTGCGCCCCCACGGGTGACGACTACCCGCCGGCCGCCGCCCGCGCCGAGGCCACCGGGACCACGAAGGTGCGCTTCACGATCGACGGCACCGGCAAGCTGGTGAAGGCCGAGGTCGTCAAGTCAGCCGGATCGAGCCGCGAGCACAAGCAGCTCGACCGCGTCGCGGTGGACAAGCTGAGCACCTGCAAGTTCACCCCGGGCATCGACGAGAACGGCAGGCCGGCTGGCGGCACGTTCGACGTCGAGTACGTGTGGAAGCTTCAATAACCCCGCCTGCCAGCGGAATCCCTTCGTCACCTTTCTTTTTGGCGCCGGCACTGCCCACGAGGCTGCGGCGCCTGATCCTTGGAGGAAACATGTCCCTGATCAACTTCCTGCGCGCTCCGCTGGCCGCCGTCGTGCTTGCCGGCGCCATCTGCGCTCCCGCGACCGTGCTGGCCCAGCAGGACGCTGCGTCCGCACCGGCTGCCGAGGCGTCTGCCGCCCCCGCCACGGAGGCCCCGCCCGCCGTGGCCACGGCGCCGGAGCCGGCCACCGCACACGAAACGGTGAACAACCCGTATGGCCTGGACGCCCTGTGGAAGGGCGGCGACTTCGTGGCCCGTGGCACGCTGATCATCATGGTGATCATGAGCCTGGGGAGCTGGTACATCATCTTCACCAAGCTGTTCGAGCAGCGCAAGGTGATCAAGAGTGCCGATTCGGCCAAGGACTTCTGGAAGGCCGGCTCCGTGAAGGCCGGCGTCGCCACGCTGCCTGAAGGCACCGCGTTCCGCTACATCGCCGAATCCGGCCTGAAGAGCGCCGAGCACCACGAAGGCACGCTGGTCGAGCAGATCGACCTTAACAGCTGGATCAGCATGAGCATCCAGCGCGCCGTGGACAACATCAACAGCCGCCTGCAGGACGGCCTTGCCTTCCTGGCCACCGTGGGCTCGACGGCACCGTTCGTCGGCCTGTTCGGTACGGTCTGGGGCATCTACCACGCGCTCACGGCGATCGGCATTGCCGGTCAGGCCTCGATCGACAAGGTGGCCGGCCCGGTGGGCGAGGCGCTGATCATGACCGCCTTCGGCCTGGCCGTGGCGGTGCCCGCGGTGATGGGCTACAACTGGTTGATCCGCCGCAACAAGACCGCGATGGAGCGCGTGCGCGCGTTCTCGGGCGACCTGCACAACGTGCTGCTGGCCGGCTCCGCCAAAGTGGTTCGCTAACCCCTCAGCTGTCCCAAGGGGGCCATCATGGCAATGAATGTCGGAAGCGCCGACGGCGACGAAGACGAAGTCAACTCCAGCATCAACACCACCCCGCTGGTGGACGTGATGCTGGTGTTGCTGATCATCTTCCTGATCACGATTCCGGTGGTCACGCAGTCGATCCCGCTCGAGTTGCCCAAGGAACGCAACGTGCCCACGCAGACCAAGCCGGAGAACATCCTGCTGGCGGTCAGCAAGGACGGCGATGTGTACTGGGGCGTGCAGAAGCTGCCCAGCATCGACGTGCTGGTGGAGCGGCTGAAGAAGGAAAGCGTGAAGGAGCCTCAGCCCGAGGTGCACATCCGCGGCGACCAGGACGTGCGCTACGAGAGCGTGGGCCGCGTGGTGGTGGCCTGCCAGCGCGCAGGCATCGCCAAGGTCGGCTTCATCACCGAACCCCCGCCCAACCAGTAAGGAGCCGAAGTCATGGCAATGAGCATGGGTTCGAACGACGGCGACGTGATGGTGGAGATCAACACCACGCCGCTGATCGACGTGATGCTGGTGCTGCTGATCATGCTGATCATCACGATCCCGATCCAGACGCACGCAGTGAAGATGAACATGCCGGTGGGCCCGAGCGCACCGCCGCCGAAGCCGCCTGAGATCATCCGGATCGACGTGGACTTCGACGGCACGATCGGCTGGAACGGCATCATCGTGAACAGCGACGCCGAGCTGCAGAGCAAGCTGATGGGCGTGGCCGCGCAGCCCGACCAGCCCGAGGTGCACCTGCGCCCGAACAAGCTCGTGACCTACAAGTACGTGGCTCACGTGATGGCAATGGCCCAGCGCCTTGGCGTCACCAAGATCGGCCTGGTGGGTAACGAACAGTTCATGCAGTAATCTCTCCGGGGACATGCACCGTTTGAAGGTGGTGCATGTCCCTTTTTCTTTTGTCCGTCGAACAACGCTTCGTTGAGGTCCACACCATGATGTCCATGCGCCTGCTTCCCGCCGCGCTGATTGCCGCGGGTGCCCTGTTGTCCATCAGCCCGGATGGCAGCGTCGGCGTCAGCACAGCCCAGGCGCAGGTGGCGGTGAAGCCTGAGATCGCCAAGGCGCTGAAGTCCGCCGCCGACCTGATGCGCGCGGGCAGGTTCAAGGAAGCCATGGCCAAGGTGCGCGACGCCGACGCCGTGCCCAACAAGACGCCCGCCGAGCAACTGACCATCGAGCGCGCACGCGGCTCCGCCGCCCTCGGCGCGCGTGACTACGACACCGCCGCCCGCGCGTTCGAGAAGGTGATGGACTCCGGCAAGCTGCCCGCAGGCGAGCAGGCGCAGATCGCGCAGGCGCTGGCCTCGGCCGAATACAGCGCGGGCCACTACGCCAAGGCCATCCAGTGGGCCAAGCAGGCCGGCAACACGCCGGCGATGCGCGACCTGATCGCGGCCGCGCAGTTCCAGACCGGTGACTTCGCCTCGGTGGCACGACAGGTGGGCGCCGACATCGACGCGGCCGAGAAGGCCGGTCGCCGCCCCGAACAGCGTGACCTGGAGATGCTGGTCAACGCACAGCAACGCCTGGGCAACAGCAAGGGCGTGATGAGCGGGCTCGAGAAGCTGCTGGCCTACTACCCGAGCAAGGACACCTGGTCCAACGTGCTGTCGCGCCTGCCACGCAAGCCCGGCTTCTCCGACCGCTTCTCGCTCGACGTGTACCGCCTGCAGATCGCCACGGGCAACATGAGCAAGCCCAACGACTTCATGGAGGCCGCCCAGCTTGCGCTGCAGGAGCACCTGCCCACCGAAGGCAAGAAGATCGTCGACAAGGGCTTTGCCACCAACGTGCTGGGTACCGGCGCCGAGGCCGACCGGCAGAAGCGTCTGCGCGACCTTGCCGCCAAGCGCGAAGGCGAGCAGCAGGCCGACATGGACAAGCAGGTGGCCGAAGCCCAAGCCGCCAAGGATGGCAACGACCTGGTTCAGCTGGGCTACGCCTACGTCACGATGGGCCAGGCCGACAAGGGCATCGACCTGATCGAAAAGGGCATTGCCAAAGGCGGGCTGAAGCACCCCGAGGACGCGAAGCTGCATCTGGGCATCGCCCAGCTGCAATCGGGCAAGAAGGCCAAGGCGATGCAGACGCTGCGCAGCGTGCGCGGCGAAGACGGCTCGGCCGATCTCGCCCACCTCTGGCTGATCGTCGCGAACCAGCAGGCCTCCTCCTGAGCAAGCCGCGGGCGGGCTGCTAACCTTCGCGCATGCCCGCCGACTCGCCTGCCGGCCTCGACCACGAAACCCGCGCCACCGCCGACGACCACATGGCCTTGCGCCTGTGGCTGCGCCTGCTGGCCTGCACCAACCTGATCGAAGCACCGCTGCGCACGCGCCTGCGCACGCAGTTCGACGGCTCGCTGCCGCGCTTCGACCTGATGGCCCAGCTGGACCGCGCCCCCGAGGGGCTGAAGATGCGCGAGCTGTCGCGGCGCCTGATGGTCACCGGCGGCAACGTCACCGGGCTCACCGACAAGCTGGTGGCCGAAGGCCTGGTCGAACGCCATGAGGATGCGGCCGATCGGCGGGCCTACACGGTGCGCCTCACGGCCGAAGGCAAGCGGCAGTTCCGCGCGATGGCCAAGGCGCACGAGGCCTGGGTGGTGCAGTTGTTCAGCGGCTTGGGCAGCGCCCGCCAAGCCGCGCTGTTCGACCTGCTGGGCGAGCTGAAACGCAGCCTGCCGGCCGCCGGCGAGCCGTAGATCAGCCGCCTTCGGCCAACAGGTCGCGCCCCACGATCAGACGCTGCACCTCGGTGGCGCCTTCGTAGATGCGCAGCGCGCGGATCTCGCGGTACAGCCCTTCCACCACCGAACCCACCTGCACACCGCGGCCGCCATGCAGCTGCAAGGCCCGGTCGATCACGCACTGCGCGTTCTCGGTGGCCACCATCTTGGCCATCGCCGCTTCGCGCGTGGTGCGCTGGCCCTGCACATCACGCAGCCAGGCGGCGCGATAGGTGAGCAGCGCGGCGGCATCGATCGCACTCGCCATGTCGCCCAGCGCCGCCTGCGTGAGCTGGAAGTCCGCCAGGTGCTGGCCGAACATCGGCCGGGCCTTGGCGTGCACCAGCGCCTCGTCGAGCGCGCGGCGCGCGAAGCCGAGCGCCGCGGCGGCCACCGACGCGCGAAAGATGTCCAGCGTGCGCATCGCCAGCTTGAAACCCTCGCCACGCGCGCCCAGCTGCTGCGTCTTCGGGATGCGGCAACCGGCGAAGCGCAGCCGCGCCAGAGGATGCGGTGCCATCACCTGCAGGCGCTCGGCGATCTCGAAGCCCGGCGTGCCGGCCTCGACCACGAACGCCGAGAGGCCACGCGTGCCGGGCGCTTCGCCGGTGCGCACGAACACGCAATACACGTCCGCGATGCCGCCGTTGGAGATCCAGGTCTTCTCGCCGTCGAGCACCACATGGTCGCCATCGTCGCGCGCGCTGCACTGCATCGCGCCGACGTCCGAGCCGGCTTCGGGTTCGGACAGCGCGAACGCCGCGATCCACTCTCCCGATGCGACGCGCGGCAGCACGCGCTGCTTCAGGGCGTCGCTGCCGGCCAGCGTGATCGCGCCGCTGCCCAGGCCCTGCATCGCAAAGGCGAAGTCGGCCAGGCCGTCGTGGCGCGCCCGCGTTTCGCGCGCCACCACGAGCGAGCGCGAATCGAGCGCCGGCAGCGCGCCGCTGTAGGCCTGCGGCACGCAATGGCGCAAGAAGCCGGCACGGCCGAGGGCCCGCACCAGGGCGCGACAGCTTGCATCGGTGTCGGCGTGGTCCACATGCTGCAGATGCTCGGCGCCCCAGGCGTCGAGGGACGCAGCCAATGTGCGATGCCCGTCGTCGAAGAACGGCAGCGCCAGATGCGCGAGGCGCTGCATGCTCAGTTGCCCTCGAACTTCGGTGTCTGCCGAGCAGCGAAAGCGTCGAACGCGCGCTTGAAATCCTGCGTGAGCATGCACAACGCCTGTGCCTGCGCCTCGCTTTCGATGATCTCCTCGATGCCCATGGCCCACTCCTGGTTCAGCATGGTCTTGGTGACCGTGTGCGCGAACCACGGACCGTCGGCCAGCTGCTGCGCCAGCGCCTGTGCGGCAGCGGCCACTGCATCGGGCGCATGCAGCGCGTTGAAGAAGCCCCAGGCAGCGCCCTCCTCCGCACTCATGGCGCGGCCGGACATCAGCAGTTCGGTGGCGCGGCCCTGGCCGATCACGCGCGGCAGCAGGCCGCAGGCCCCCATGTCGGCGCCGGCCAGCCCCACGCGGGTGAACAGGAAGGCGGTCTTGGCGCGCGGCGTGCCCAGCCGCAGGTCGGACGCCAGTGCCACCATCGCGCCGGCGCCGGCACACACGCCGTCCACCGCGGCGATCACCGGCTGTGGTGCGCGCCGGATTGCCTTGACCAGGTCGCCGGTCATGCGCGTGAAGCGCAGCAGCTCGGGCGCGGCCATGCGCGTCAGCGGCTCGATGATCTCGAACACGTCGCCACCGGAGCAGAAGTTGCCGCCCGCACCTTCGATGACCACGCAACGCACGTCGCTGGCGGAGGCGAGTGCGCGGAACAGGTCGCGCAGCTCGGCATACGACTCGAACGTGAGCGGGTTCTTCTTCTCGGGCCGGTTCAAGGTGATCGTGCCCACGCGGCCGTCGTCGCTGCAGTGCCAGCCGAAATGGCGCGCGGCGTAGTCGCGCATCGCTCGCTTGTCGTCGTTCATCGCATGCCTTCCTTCACATCACTTCGCCGCCGGCCACCGCGATCGCCTGGCCGGTGATCGCGCTGCTCTCGTTCAGGCACAGCCACAGCACCGCCTGCGCCACTTCGGCCGGCTGCACCAGCCGGCCCTGGGGATTGTGTTCAGCCAGCGTGCGCCGCGCGCTGCCGGCCTCCAGCCCGGTCTTGGCCACGATGTTGCGCACCGCGTCGTCGAGCAGCGGTGTATCGGTGTAGCCGGGGCATACCGCGTTGACGGTGATGCCCTTGGCGGCCACCTCCAGCGCCAGCGCGCGGGTGAAACCCAGCACCGCGTGCTTGGCCGCGCAATACGCGCTCACATACGCATAGCCGGTGAGCGCCGCGGTACTGGCCACGTTGACCACGCGACCCCACCCCGCTGCAAGCATGCCGGGAAGCGTCGCCTGCGTGCAGTGCACGCAGCCCATCAGGTTGACGTCGAGCATCGTGCGCCAGTGCGCGCTGTCGGTCTTCAACAGCGGTGCGCTGGCGGCCTGGCCGGCGTTGTTCACGAGCACGGTCACGGCGCCGCGGTCGGCGGCGGCTTGCGCCAGCACCTTGCGCACGGCTGCCTCGTCGCTCACGTCCAGCGCCACGCAGCCATGCTCCAGCGCGCGCGGAAGACGGTCGCGCGTGTGCGCCAACGCGTCGATGCGCCGGCCGGCGAGCGTGAGCGTGGCGCCCGCTTCGGCGAGCACACGCGCCACCGCGGCACCGATGCCGCTGCCCGCGCCGGTCACCAGCGCGTGGCGGCCCTGCAGCGGATGCGGGTTCATGTGCCGGGTGCCTGGTAGTGGCGCCGCAGATTGGTTTCGTACTGGCGCCGCGCCGACTGGTATTGGCGCGGCCACGCGAGGCCGTCATAGCCGATGCGCGCGGCCTCGTGCAGCGTCCATGCCGGATCGGCCAGGTGAGGCCGGGCCACTGCGCACAGGTCGGCGCGGCCGGCGGCGATCACCATGTTGACGTGGTCCGCCTCGAAGATCGCGCCCACTGCGACAGTGGGAATGCCCACCTCGTTGCGGATGCGGTCGGCGAACGGCGTCTGGTACATGCGCCCGTACTGCGGCTTGTCTTCGGGCCACACCTGGCCGGAGGAGCAGTCGACGATGTCGGCGCCGGCGTCCTTGAACGCCTGCGCGATCGCCACTGCGTCGTCCGCGGTGTTGCCGCCCGGCGCCCAGTCGTGGCACGACAGCCGCACCGAGATCGGCTTGTCCTGCGGCCACACCGCGCGCACTGCGGCAAACACTTCCAGCGGATAGCGCAGGCGGTTCGCCACGCTGCCGCCATACGCATCGGTGCGGCGATTGGTGAGCGGCGAGAGAAAGCTCGACAGCAGGTAGCCGTGCGCGCAGTGCAGCTCCAGGATGTCGAAACCCGCTTCGGCGCCGCGCTGTGCGGCGCGCACGAACTCGGCCGCCACGCGATCCATCTGCTCGCGCGTCATCTCGCGCGGCACTTGCGAATGCGGCAGGTACGGCAGCGGCGACGCCGAGATCAGCGGCCACGCTTGCGCATCGTCCAGCGGCTCGTCGATGCCCTCCCACGGCACGCGGGTGGCGCCCTTGCGGCCGGCATGCCCGAGCTGCAGGCCGATACGCGCCGGCGTGTGCGTGTGCACGAACTCGACCACCCGCTGCCATGCCTTCAACTGCGCGTCGCTCCACAGCCCGGCACAGCCGAGCGTGATGCGCGCGTCGGGCGATACGCAAGTCATCTCGGTGTACACGAGGCCGGCGCCGCCCATCGCGCGCGCGCCCAGGTGCATGAGGTGGAAGTCGCCTGCCACGCCGTCCTGTGCCGAATACACCGCCATCGGCGACACCACCACACGGTTGGGCAGCGTGAGGCCGCGCAGGGTGAGCGGCGTGAACATCGGCGGCGGGGGCGCTTGGTCGTCGGCCACGTGCAGGCCAGCACGGCGCGCGAACCAGCGTTCGTAGCCCTGCAGCCACTGCGCGTCGCGCAGGCGCAGGTTCTCGTGCGAGATGCGCTGCGAGCGCGTCAGCATCGAGTACATGAACTGCTCGGGCTCCAGCTGGTCGGCATAGCGGCGCCCCACCACCTCGAACCACTCCATCGCGTTCCACGCGGCGTTCTGCAGCCGCAGCACGTCGATCGCGCGCACCGCCTGGTACTGCGCGAGGACCTGCGGAATCTGCTGCGGCGCATCGCCCAGCGCCTTGAACTGCTGCACCAGCTCGATCGCATCCTCCAGCGCCAGTTTGGTGCCCGAGCCGATCGCAAAGTGCGCCGTGTGCACCGCGTCGCCCATCAGCACCACGTGGCTGCGGCCGTTGTGGTGGAACCAGCGCTCGCAGCGCACACGCTGGAAATTGAGCCATGCCGAGCCGCGCAGGTGGCGCGCGTTGCTCATCAGCTTGTGGCCGCCCAGGTGGGGCGCGAACAGCCGCTCGCAGAACTCGATCGACGCGTCGGTATCGGCCTGGTCCAGACCGTGCGCGCGCCACACGTCCTCCGGCGTCTCGACGATGAAGGTGGTGGTGCTGTCGTCGAACTTGTACACGTGGGCCTGGAACCAGCCGTGCTCGGTTTTCTCGAACAGGAAGTTGAAGGCGTCGAAGAGCTGGCTCGTGCCGAGCCAGATGTAGCGGTTGGGCCGGGTGACGATGTCGGGCTTGAACACGTCGGCATGGCGCTGGCGGATGCGCGAGTTGACGCCGTCGCTGGCGATGATCAGGTCGGCGTCTGCGTATTCTTCGTCCGACTGCGCCTCGTGCTCGAACACCAGCTCCACCCCCAATGCCTCGCAGCGCGCCTGCAGGATGTTGAGCAGGCGCTTGCGCCCGATGCCGACGAAACCATGGCCGCTGGAGCGCAGCGTGCGCCCCTTGAAATGCAGCTCGATGTCGTCCCAGTGGTTGAACGCGCTTTCGATCGCGTCCGCCGTGGGCGCATCCCACTGGCGCATGCGCTCCATCGTGGCGTCGGAAAACACCACGCCCCAGCCGAACGTGTCATAGGGGCGGTTGCGCTCGACCACGGTGATGCGATGCCCGGGATCGAGCTGCTTCATCAGGAGGGCAAAGTACAGCCCCGCCGGGCCGCCGCCGATGCAGACGATGCGCATGAAGCCGATTGTGCGGTGAAATTAGTTTAGAAGTAAAGCATATGCTTCGACTGCGCCGATGACAGAATGCTTCGGCCGATTCTGAAGCCTCCTCCGATGACCCAACTGCCCGATTACCTCGAACCACTGGGCCACGGTGTGTACGCCGTGGACACCGGTTTTCATCGCCCGCGCTTCGACGCCGCCTACCTGATCGTGCACGAGGGCCGCGCCGCCTTCATCGACACCGGCACCAACCATGCGGTGCCGCGGCTGCTGGGTGCACTGCAGGCACTAAGCCTGTCGGTTGACGTCGTGGACTTCGTGATTCCCACGCACGTGCACCTGGACCATGCCGGTGGCGTGGGCCTGCTGATGCAGCACCTGCCGGCCGCGCAACTGGTGGTGCACCCGCGCGGCGCGCGCCACATGATCGACCCGGGCGCGCTGTACCAGGGCGCGCTGGCGGTCTACGGTCAGGACGAGATGGATCGCTCCTATGGCACGCTGCTGCCGGTACCCGCCCAGCGCGTGCGCGAAAGCCACGACGGCATGACGCTGGAGCTGGCGGGCCGCCCGTTGCTCCTCATCGACACCCCCGGGCATGCGCGCCACCACCACTGCATCTGGGACGAGGCCAGCCGCGGCTGGTTCACCGGCGACACCTTCGGGCTCAGCTACCGCGAGTTCGACACGGCGCAGGGCGCGTGGGTCCTGCCCACGTCGACGCCGGTGCAGTTCGACCCTGACGCGCTGCGTGCCTCGGTGCAGCGCATGCTGCAGCGCGATCCGGCCTGCATGTACCTCACGCACTACGGTCGCGTCACCGATGTGCCGCGCCTGGCCGGGCTGATGCTCGACCAGGTGGATGCGATGGTGGCGCTCGCGCTGCGCCTGCGCGACGCGCCCGATCGCCATGCGCAGTTGAAGCAGGCGCTGCAGTCATTGTACGTGGAGCGCCTGGCCGCCCATGGCTTCACCGACGCGCAGCGCGCGATGGACCTGCTGGCGATGGACGTGGAGCTCAACGCGCAAGGCCTGGGCGTGTGGCTCGACAAGCCGCGCGCCGGCTGAAAGAGTCAGCCTTCGTCGTCTTCGTCGGCCGCGTCCAGCTCGGCCAGGCATTCATCGAGCAGCGCGTGCAGCGCGGCCACGCGTGCCTCGCCCAGGCGCTCGTTCAAGGCCAGCTGCGCCTGCTTCCAGGCGCGCTGCCCTTCGGTGCGCTTCACCCGACCGGCTGGGGTGATTTCCACCAGCCGGCTGCGCGCGTCGTCGCCCGGGCCCTGTACCACCCAACCTTGTGCGATCAGCGGCTGCAGGTTGCGCGTGAGCGTGGAGGCCTCCAGCCGCATCTGCGCTGCCAGCACCGAGGGCTTGACCGGCCCGAGCTGCCCGACATGCGACAGCAGCGAGTACTGCGTGCCCTTCAGCCCCGTGGGCGCCACATAGGCATCGTAATGGCGCGACACCGCGCGGCTGAGTTGGCGCAGCTTGAGATTGGTGCAGCCTCTGGGCCGCGCGGCCTCGGCTGCGAGAAGGTGTGCGCCATGCATGGCTTTCATTGTAGCTACAATGATTGCAGGTACAACCACCTGGAGTCCCCGATGAACGCTGTCCTCGCTCCGCCCCAGGACGACGCCGAAGCCACGTTGGCCGCCTGGCGTGCGCGCGCTGCCGAGATCGGCGAATGCCGCACCGGGCTGGGCCGCCCAGAGCAATTTGCCGGCAGGAGCGGCATGCAGATCTTCGAAGCCATGCTGGCCGGGGAGATCCCGGCCCCGCCGATCACGCGCACTTTGAACTTCACACTGGTAGAGGCCAGCCCGGGGCGCGCGGAATTCCAGGGGCGCCCGCTGTTCGACCACTACAACCCGCTGGGCACCGTGCACGGCGGCTGGATTGCCACCCTGCTCGACTCGGCGGTGGCCTGCGCCATCCACACCCTCCTGCCCGCCGGCAAGACCTACACCACGCTGGAGCTGAAGGTGAACTACGTCAAGGCGCTCACCGACCAGGTGCCGCTCGTGCGTGCCATTGGCGAGGTGATACACAGTGGCGGCAAGATCGGCACCTCGCATGGGCGGCTGGTCGCGGCGGATGGCACACTGTTCGCCCACGCCACCACCACCTGCATCGTGCTGGACGCCCGCCAGTGACCGCACGACTTTGCACGCCATGAGATTGCTCCACACCATGCTGCGCGTCGGCGACCTGCAGCGCTCGATCGACTTCTACACGCATGTGCTCGGCATGCAGTTGCTGCGCACGACACGCCGCCCCGAGCAGCAGTACGACCTGGCGTTCGTGGGCTACGGCAGCAACCCTGAACACGCCGAAATCGAGCTCACCTACAACTACGGCGTCAGCCAGTACGAGCTGGGCACGGCGTACGGCCACATCGCCATCGGCGTGCCCGACGTGGCGGCCACCTGCGCCGCACTGCGCGAGAAGGCGGCGGCGCTGGGTGGCGCGATCACGCGCGAGCCCGGCCCGGTGAAGGGCGGCAGCACCGTGATCGCCTTCATCACCGATCCCGATGGTTACAAGATCGAGCTGATCCAGCGCGCTGACTGAACGCCATGTACCTTCCCAAGCAATTCGACCAGCCGGACAGGTCTGCACTGCAGCAACTGATGCAGCAGCACCCGCTGGCGACGCTGGTGACCACCGACCCCGATGGCGGTGTGGACGCGAACCACCTGCCGCTGCTGTTCGACGCCGCGGCCGGCGAGCACGGCGTGCTGCGCGGGCATGTCGCCCGCGCCAACTCGGTCTGGCACCGGCAGCCCGAGGGCGCCCCGGTGCTGGCGATCTTTCACGGCCCCCAGGCCTATGTGTCGCCCTCGTGGTATCCCTCGAAGGCGGAGCACGGCAAGGTGGTGCCGACCTGGAACTACGCGGTGGTGCATGCGCACGGGCAGCTGCGCGCGATCGACGACCCCGCATGGCTGCGCGGCTTCCTCCAGCAGTTGACCAGCCGCCACGAAACCGGGCTTGCACGGCCGTGGGCGATGAGCGACGCGCCCGCGGAGTTCACCGAGCAGATGCTGAAGGCGATCGTCGGCGTGGAAATCCAGGTGACGCGCCTGATCGGCAAATGGAAGGTCAGCCAGAACCGGTCGGCGGTCGACCGCGCCGGCGTGGTGGCCGGGCTCGGCGCCGAAGGCAAGACCGCCACTGACGCACAAGAGATGGCGCGGCTCGTGAACGGTGGGTGACGTCCGCGCGGAGTTGGCCAGCGCAAAGCCTGCTTTTCGTCAAATCGCTGTCATGACCGCACGCCACAATCGCGTGCATTGCTGACATCAACCGACCGCAGCACTGGGCGGAATTACGGAACCCGTGACCGTTGTCAGCATGTCCGCGCCGCCGGGCCTGAAGGCCCTCAAAGCGGCGCGGTGAATGAAGCCCGTCGCCGTTGAAGGCGAACGGGCTTTCTTCTTTGTGCAGGCCTTATTGCGTGCCGCTGGCGGCCGACGCGGCTGCGTCCGGCATGCCGGCCGTGCCGCCCGCTGCACCACCGGTAGCGCCGCTGGTGCCAGCCGAGCCCGTGGACCCGGTCGAACTGCTGCCCATGCTGCTGTTGCTGGTGCTGCTGCCGGACGTGGACCCGGTGTCGCTGCTGGGTGAGGTGCTGCTGGTGCCGCTGCCGGCGGCCCCACCGGCAGCCGCGTCATCCGAGTGGCGGTTGCAGGCGGACAGCGTCAGCGCGGCGCTGGAGGCCGCGACCAGGGCGGCAAGACGAAGAACAGAGATCGAACGCATGGCGGATGGCTCCTTCGAGGTAAGGGGACGAGCCCCCGGCAGCATCCGCCATGCCCGCCGCGCAACAGAATGAACGCGGAGCTCCCCTAGCCCTTGCGCCGCGCCAGAATGGCCTCGATCTCGTCCATGATCCGGTTCATGCGCCCCACCAGCGCCTGATACGGCGCCGGCGTGGCGAGGTCCACGCCGGCATTCCTCACCAGCTCGTAGGGATCGCCCGAGCCGCCCGAGCGCAGCAGCGTGAGGTAGCGATCCAGCGCCCCGGGCTGCTTGTCGAGCACGCGCTGCGCGAACAGCGAGCTGGCGGCGATCGAGGTGGCGTATTGGTACACGTAGAACGAGTTGTAGAAGTGGGGGATGTAGGCCCACTCCACGCAATCTACGTCGTCGATGGCCACCACGCCTTGCGCGCTGCCGTGATAGCGCTTGAGCAGGTCGCAGTAGGTCTTGCTCAACTCGGCGCCGGTGAGTGGTTCGCCGCGATCCGCACGCGCATGGATATCGCGCTCGAACTCGGCAAACATGGCCTGGCGGAAGAAGGTGCCGCGCAGGCCTTCCAGCGCCACGCCGAGGTAGTACAGCCGCTCGTCGTCACTCTTGGCGGCCTTGAGCATGCGCTCGAGCAGCATCGCCTCGTTGAAGGTGGAGGCGATCTCGGCCACGAAGGTGGCGTAGTCGGCCGTGACGAAGGGTTGTGCGCGATTGGCCAGGTACGAGTGCATCGCATGGCCCCACTCGTGCGCCAGCGTGGTGACCGATTCGTAGTCGCCATTGAAATTCATCAGCACGTACGGATGCACGTCATACGCGTATCCGGCCATGTGTGCGCCGCTCTGCTTGTGCGGGCGGGGGTACGCGTCCATCCAGCGGCTGTCGAAGCCCTGGCGCATCGCGCTCACGTAGTCCGGCCCCAGCGGCGCCACCGCCTCCAGCGTCAGCTGCTTGGCCTGCTCCAGCGTGAACTTGAAGTTGTCGCCGTGCACCAGCGGCGGATAGATGTCGTAATAGTGCATGTCCTTCACGCCGAGCATGCGCGCTCGCAAGCGGAAGTAGCGTTGCAAGGTGGGCAGGTTGGCCTCGGTTTGCGCGATCAGCGTGTCAACCACTGCCACAGGCACGTTGTTGCGGTCGAGTGCGGCAGTGATGGAATCCGGATACTTGCGCACCTCGGCATGCACCTTGTCGTCCTTCAGTTGCGCGTAGAGCGTGACGCCCATCGTGCGCTCGAAGGTCTTGAAGGTGCCGAAGAACGCGTCCATCACCTTCTTGCGGTCATCGCGGTTCGGCGCCTCGCGGTACTTGGTGTAGGCCGACTGGTCCAGTTGCACCTGCTCCCCGGTGCTCAGCTTGAGGGTCGGCCAGGGCATGTCGGCGTCCGACAGCATCGAATAGGCCGACTGGCCCGCGCCGCTGGCGAGGTCGAACTTGGCGATCAGCTCCTCGCCTTCCTTGTCCAGCGTGTGAGCGGCGCGACGCAGCGTGCGCTCCAGCGGGTAGCGATGCACGCGCAACTTGCTGTCCTGCGCGAGGAACTGCTCGATCTTCGCCTGCCCCACGCGCAGCAGCTCCGGTTCCACGAAGGCCGTGGCTTCGTTGAGCTTGCTTTCGAGCAGCTGCACGCGCTGCTGCAGCGCCAGGCTGGCTGGCACGCCCGTGTCCTCGGCCAGTTGCTGGCTCGCATACACGTAAAGCCGGTACAGACGCTTGTTGGCGTCGGCCGCCTTATCCAGGCATTGGCGCAGGCGCTGCGCACTGTCACCCAGGTGTCCCTGGCAGCCAGCGAAGTCCTTGAGTTCGGTTTGCAGCTTGGTGGCGTCAGCATCCCAGGCGGCCTGGGTTGCATAAACGTCGCCCAGCTTCCAACGGTCGGCGATGGGCTCGGCGCGCACGGTAGTGGCAATGCCGAGCGCAGCCGCGAGCAGTGCCGAGGTCAGGCACACACGCATGAGACGCTCCTCTTGGGGCTGGAAAGCGGCCGATTCTAGGAGCGCGTCGCCGGGTGTATCAGGCGCGCAAACCCGCGGCCGCCTCGGCCAACGTGCGGATGCGCGCCCAGTCTTTCGCGTCCACCGCGTCCTGTGGCGTGAGCCAGGAGCCGCCGCACACCTTCACATTGGACAAGGCAAGAAACTGCGGCGCCGTTTCAGGCGTAATGCCACCCGTGGGGCAGAAGGCGACGTCGGGGAACGGCCCGGCCAGTGCCTTCAGCATCGGGATGCCGCCGGCCGCAGTGGCCGGAAAGAATTTGAGGAACCGGTAGCCGTCGGCATTGGCCTGCATCACCTCGCTGGCGGTCGCAACGCCGGGCAGCAGCGGCAGGCCGATCTCCTGACAGGCGCGGCCCACATCGCTGGCGTAGCCGGGGCTCACAGCGAAGCGGCAGCCGGCATTGCGCGCGGCCTGCGCATCGGCCACGCTGCGCACCGTGCCCGCGCCGACGATGGCACCGGGCACGGCCCTGGCGATGGCCTCCATGCTCTGCAGCGCCACCGGGGTGCGCAGCGTGACTTCGAGTACGCGCACGCCGCCATCCACCAGGGCCTGCGCCAACGGCACGGCGTCGGCCAGCCGCTGAATCACGATGACCGGGATCACCGGGCCGAAGCTTGCGAGTTCGAGGGTGTCCATGGTGTCCATCAGGTTCACAGCCAGGTGCAGGCGCCCTCTTCGGCGCTGCTCACGTTGCGCCGCATGCCGGCGAAGAGTTCGCGCCCGAGGCCGTGCTGGTTGATCTCGGCACGCTCGGAGGTCAGGGTAGCCGCCTCGCGCTGTGCCCACTCGGTGGCATCGACCAGCGCCTCCAGCCTGCCGTTCACCGCATCGACGCGGATCAGGTCCCCGTCGCGCACCTTGCCCAGCGGCCCGCCCGCCAGCACCTCGGGGCTGACGTGGATGGCGGCCGGCACCTTGCCCGACGCGCCGCTCATGCGGCCGTCGGTCACCAGTGCCACCTTGTAGCCCTTGCCCTGCAGCACCGCGAGCGGCGGCGTCAGCTTGTGCAGCTCCGGCATGCCGTTGGCCTGCGGGCCCTGGAAACGCACCACCGCCACCACGTCATGCTCAAGCTCGCCGGCCTTGAAGGCCTGCATCAGCGACTCCTGGTCGTCGAACACGCGGGCCGGCGCCTCCACCACATGCCGATCGTCGGGCACGGCAGACACCTTGATCACGGCCCGGCCCAGGTTGCCCGTCAGCAGCTTGAGGCCGCCGGTGAGGCTGAACGGGGCCGCGGCGCCGCGCACGATGCTCTCGTCCGCGCTGCGCTCCGGCAGCCGATGCCACACGAGACGCGCGGCCTCCAGCTGCGGTTGCTCGGTATAGGCCGGCATGCCGCGCGGATCCACCGTCATCACGTCGGCGTGCAGGCATCCGGCGTCCAGCAGCTCGCGCAATACGAAGCCTGGCCCCCCCGCCGCCTGGAACTGGTTCACGTCGGCCTGGCCATTGGGGTACACGCGGGCCAGCAGCGGCACCACGGCGGAGAGATCGGAGAAGTCGGTCCAGTCGATCAGGATGCCGGCCGAGCGGGCCACCGCCACCCAGTGGATCAGGTGGTTGGTCGATCCGCCGGTGGCCAGCAGCGCCGCCATGGCATTGACGATGGCTCGCTCGTCGACCACACGGCCGATCGGCGTGTAGCGCTTGGCCTGCGTGATGCCGAGCACGGTGCGCACGGCTTCCCGCGTCAGCGCCTCGCGCAGTTGCGCATGCGGATGCACAAACGCGGCCCCGGGCACGTGCAGCCCCATCGCTTCCAACAGCATCTGATTGCTGTTGGCCGTGCCGTAGAACGTGCAGGTGCCAGGTCCGTGGTAGGCGCGCTGCTCGGCGTCGAGCAGTTCCGCCCGGCCCACCTTGCCCTGCGCCGCTAGCTCGCGCACCTTGGCCTTTTCGCTGTTGGCCAGCCCGGTGCTCATCGGGCCGCCGGGCACGAACACGCAGGGCAGGTGGCCGAAGTGCAGTGCGCCGATCAGCAGGCCGGGCACGATCTTGTCGCAGATGCCGAGCAGCAGCAGGGCGTCGAACACGTCATGACTCAGCGCAACCGCTGTGGCCATGGCGATCGTGTCGCGCGAGAACAGGCTCAACTCCATGCCGGGCAGACCCTGCGTGACGCCATCGCACATCGCCGGCACACCGCCGGCCACCTGCGCGGTGGCGGCATTGCGGCGGGCCTCGTCGCGGATCACCTCCGGAAAGTGCTCGTACGGCTGATGTGCCGACAGCATGTCGTTGTAGGCGGTGACGATGCCGATGTTGGGCGCCCTCTCGACCACGATGCGGATCTTGTCGTGCTGTGGCAGGCCGGCAAAGGCATGGGCCACGTTGGCCGGGCTGAACCGATCGGCTCCGCGCTCGCGCCCCGCCAGCAGGTCGAGGCGCGCCAGGTAGGGGGCGCGGGTGGCGGCGCTGCGTTCGCGGATGCGCTCGGTGATCTCGACGATGGCGGGTTTCATGGGTAACGACTCGCTGTAACCATGCATTTGATTATCAAGTAACGCAGTTACAGCGTCAAATCGGGCAGAAAGCATTCCTGCATCAACTAACGTGCCCGCGCATCGTCGCGATGCGGAAAAATCACAGCCGCGCGGCCACCGATCCGGCACGCTGCGCCAGGCATGACAGACGACCCGCTCCCCACCCTCACTCCACTGCGCGATCCGGCTGCGCTGTTGCTGCGCACGATGTCCGAATGGGGCGGCAATGCCGACCTCTGGGTGTTCGGCTACGCGTCACTCATCTGGCGCCCGGAATTCGAGGCCATGGAGCATCTGCCGGCACGCGTGCACGGCTGGCACCGCGCGCTTCGCATGCGCTCGCGCATCAATCGCGGCACACCGGAACGCCCGGGGCTGGTGTTCGCGCTGGTGCCCGGCGGCTCCTGCCACGGCGTGGTGTACCGAATCGCTCGTGAGCGGGTGGCGGATGAATTGCAGCGCCTGTGGGCGCGGGAGATGCCCACCGGCGTGTACGACCCGAAGTGGCTGCCTTGCCGCACCTCGCGCGGCACGGTGCCGGCGCTCGCCTTCACCCTCAGCCGCCGCAGCCCGAGCTACGTGCCACCGCTGAGCGACGAGGAAACGGTGCAGATCCTGCGCGCCGCAAGGGGCCGTTACGGCACCACCCTGCAGTACCTCGTGGACACAGCCAACTGCCTGCGCGAGCGCGGTGTGCGGGACCGCGAGATCGAGCGGCTGGTGCACCTGGCTCGACAGCACCAACTTCTGTAGGGCGCTACTGCAGGCGCGGAGACGGCTGTTGTGCCCGTCGCGCACGCACGCTGCTGAGGTCGTCCTGCGTGTCCACGTCCATCAGCACGCCCGGATCGTCCACCTCGACACCGAATGCCGGGTAGCGCGCAGTGAGCCGGCGCGCGCCTTCGTCGCCACTCAGCGTGGCAAGCTCCGAATACAGCTCCGCCGCAAACGCCACCGGATGGCCGCGCAAGCCTCGGTGCTGGGCAAACGCCACCGGGTGATGCTCCAGTGCGTCGGCCACGGCGCGTAGCGTGCCGGGCTGCACCAGCGGCATGTCGGCCGGCAGGATCAGCCAACCAGTGGCACCGGAGCGGGCGCACACGCCATTAGCAATCGAATAGCCCATGCCGAGCAGGCCATTGCCGTCGGCCTCGGGCAGCACGAGCACGTCGGGGGCGGGCACTTGGCTGCGCACCGTGCCTTCGAGCGCCGGCGTGGTAACCACCAGGAACGGCAAGCCGCTGGCCTGCACGCTCTTCAAGGTGCTGGCCAGCACGCTTGCGCCGCCGATGTCCTGTTGCAGCTTGTGGCCGTCGCCGCTAAAGCGACTGCCCCGGCCGGCGGCCAGCACGATGATGGTGGGTCGAGAGGTCATCGCCTCAAATGCCTTGATCAACTCTTGTACTCCCTGGGCGGCCGCAGGCGCCTCCCCTTGCATCTAGCATCGGCTGTGCAGCGCGGCGGAACCAGTGGGATGAGTACCTAAGGCCAACCCCGAAGCCGCGGGGAAACAGCGTGAAATCTCCCGCGCACACCAGCCTCGCCGATACTTCGAGGCATGGACAAGGACCAATTGGCCGCGTTGCGCAAGAGCTATGAGCGCGCCGAACTCAACGAGGACGCATCGGACGCCGATCCGCTGAAGCAGTTCGAGCACTGGATGCAGCAGGCGCTGGGCGCCGAACTGCCGGAGCCGAATGCGATGACCCTGGCCACGGTGGGAGCCGACGGCCGCCCGTCGACGCGCATCGTGTTGATCAAGGGCTTCGATGCGCGCGGCATCGTGTGGTTCACCAACTATGACAGCCGCAAGGGGCAGGAACTCGGGGCGCATCCGTTCGCGGCGCTGCAGTTCCATTGGGTCGAACTCGAGCGCGTGGTGCGGATCGAGGGGCGGGTGGAGAAAACCAGCGCCGAAGAGTCGGACGCGTACTTCGCCACGCGCCCGCTCGATTCGCGCATCGGCGCCTGGGCCTCGCCGCAAAGCCGCGTGATCGCATCGCGCGCTGTGCTCGTAGGTAACGCCGCCAAGTACGCGGCCCAGTTTGCGCTCCATCCGCCGCGACCGCCACACTGGGGCGGCTTCCGGCTGCTGCCCGATCGCTGGGAGTTCTGGCAGGGGCGCAAGTCGCGCCTGCACGACCGGCTGCGCTACCGGCTCGAAGACGGCCGGTGGGTGCGCGAACGCCTGGCGCCGTAGCGCCCCGACCTAACGCTTCAGCCGCGCGGCGAAGGTCTTGCGGAACTTCTCCACCTTGGGGCCGACAACGAAGGCGCAATAGCCCTGCTCGGGGTGGTTCGCGTAGTAATGCTGGTGATAGTCCTCGGCGCGCCAGTAGTTGTGCACCGGCGCCAGCTCCGTCACCACGCTGCCGCCATGCGCCGCATTGGCCTCGGCGATCACCTCACGCGCCACGCCCTCCTGCTCAGGGCCGTGCACATAGATGGCCGAACGGTACTGCGTGCCGACGTCGTTGCCCTGCCGGTTCAAGGTGGTCGGATCGTGGATCGCGAAGAAGATCTCCAGGATCTCCCGGTACGAGATACGCGCCGGATCGAAGCTCACGCGCACCACTTCCGCATGCCCGGTGCCGCCGGCGCACACCTGCTCGTAGCTGGGGTTCTCGACCTGGCCGTTGCTGTAGCCGGATTCCACCGCCGCAACGCCGTCGACCTGTTCGTACACCGCTTCCAGGCACCAGAAACAGCCGCCGGCCAACGTGGCGTGCTCGAGCGAGGGAGGCATGGCGTGTCCTTTCGAGTGGAAACGGAATTGTCGGAGAAGCGGGGGAAACCTTTCACGCGGCAGTGTCGCCTCCAGGACCGGGCGCTGCGCGGCGCCCGCCTATCATCCACCGCTGCGATCGCAGGAGACACCGATGAGCCAAGCCAGATTTCAATGGGACGACCCCCTACTGTTCGACGCTCAACTGAGCGACGACGAACGCGCCGTGCGCGACGCCGCGCGGGCGTACTGCCAGGACAAGCTGCAGCCGCGGGTGCTGATGGCAGCCCGCCATGAGCACTTCGACCGGGAGATCATGAGCGAGATGGGTGCGCTGGGCCTGCTGGGGCCCACGATCGAAGGCTACGGTTGCGCGGGGCTCAACCACGTGTGCTACGGCCTCGTCGCGCGCGAAGTGGAGCGCGTGGACTCCGGGTACCGCAGCGCGATGAGCGTGCAGAGTTCGCTCGTGATGCACCCTATCCATGCCTACGGCAGCGAGGCGCAACGCCAGAAGTACCTGCCGAAGCTGGCCACCGGCGAATGGGTGGGTTGCTTCGGCCTCACCGAGCCCAACCACGGCAGTGACCCCGCCAGCATGGCGAGCCGGGCCAAGCCGGTGGACGGCGGCTTCGTGCTGCGCGGGGCCAAGATGTGGATTACCAACTCACCCATCGCCGACGTGTTCGTCGTGTGGGCCAAGCTGGAAGACAGCAGTGGCCATGCCGGTGGCCAGGAGGCGATCCGCGGCTTCATTCTCGAGAAGGGCATGAAAGGCCTTACCGCACCCAAGATCGAAGGCAAGATGAGCCTGCGCGCGTCCATTACCGGCGAGATCGTGATGGACGAGGTGTTCGTGCCCGCCGAGAACCTGCTGCCCAATGTGAGCGGGTTGAAGGGCCCCTTCGGCTGCCTCAACAAGGCACGCTACGGCATCGCGTGGGGTGCGCTCGGCGCGGCCGAGTTCTGCTGGCACGCGGCGCGGCAGTACACGCTCGATCGGGTGCAGTTCGGCCGTCCGCTCGCGCAGAACCAGCTGATCCAGAAGAAGCTAGCCGACATGCAGACCGAGATCGCACTCGGCCTGCAGGCGTGCCTGCGCGTCGGGCGCCTGATCGACGAAGACCGCTGGGCACCGGAGATGGTGAGCCTGATCAAGCGCAACAGCTGCGGCAAGGCGCTCGACATCGCCCGCACTGCGCGCGACATGCACGGCGGCAATGGCATCCACGACGAGTTCCACGTGATCCGCCACATGATCAACCTGGAAACGGTGAACACCTACGAGGGCACCCACGACATCCACGCGCTGATCCTCGGCCGCGCTCAAACCGGGCTGCAGGCGTTCTTCTGAATGAACGACCTGTTCACGCTGCTGGGCATCGGGTCATGGAAGCCGATCGTCAGCGCGCTGCTGCTGCCGCCGGTGCCGCTGCTGCTGCTGGTGCTGGTGGGCGCACGTCTCGCGTTCTGGCGCCGCGGCGTGGGCTGGACCTTGATGCTGTTGTCGCTGGCGATGCTGTGGCTCAGCGCCTGCAGCGGTGCGGCGGAATGGCTACAAGGAGTTCTGCTGCGGGTGCCTCCCGCGCTGGATTCAGAGCACGTCGCACGGCTGAAGCGTGAGACGGGCGCCGACAAGAGCACTGCGATCGTGGCGCTGGGCGCCGGCCGGCAACTGCTGGCGCCGGAGTACGGTTTGTCCAACCTGCGGCCGGCATCGCTGGAGCGCCTGCGCTACGCGGTGTGGCTGAGCCGCGAAACCGGCGCGCCGCTGGCGTTCACGGGCGGCGTCGGCTATGGCCAACCGCCAGGGACGCCCGAGGCCGAGATTGCCGCCCGCATCGCAGCACGCGAGTTCGGCCGCCCCCTGCGTTGGACGGAAACCGAGTCGCGCGACACGCGCGACAACGCCGCGCGCACCGTGGCGCTACTGCGCGAGTCGGGCATCACGCAAATCGTCCTGGTGACCGACGGCTACCACATGCCGCGCGCCACGCGCGCGTTCTTTCAAGCAGCCAACCGGGAGGGCGAGGTGCCGATGCGCATTGTGCCGGCGCCGATGGGGCTGGCACACAAAGACTCGCGATTTGCGCTGCGCTGGATTCCGAGCGACGAAGGCTTCGCGCTCACACGCAATGTGCTGCACGAAAGCATCGGGCTGATCGGCGGTGCCTGAAACGACAAACCCCTCCGCACCTTTTACAGCGCGGAGGGGGCGGGCCGTGAAGGCCGGTGAGGCTCCGGAGGAAAGTGGTCCGGGGCCTCTGGTGCGCAGAGACTGCGCCCAGGGGGTGTGCCTGCATCTGCAGGCAACGCAAAGGTAATGCAAGCCGACGCGCAGTTCAAGCACTGCGGCGCTATGGCGCATCTCCCGGCGATTGGGCTGCGGGCGCCAGCATCAAGGCGTCGAACAGTTGCTGCATGCGCTGATCCACAGCCGGCTCCATCGTGATCGTGCGCCCCCACTCGCGCGCAGTCTCGCCGGGCCACTTGCTCGTGGCGTCGAGCCCCATCTTGCCGCCCAGGCCGCTGACGGGGGACGCGAAGTCCAAGTAGTCGATCGGCGTGCCTTCGACCAGGGTGGTGTCGCGCACCGGGTCCATGCGTGTGGTGATGGCCCACACCACCTCCTTCCAGTCGCGGATGTTCACGTCATCGTCGGTCACCACGATGAACTTGGTGTACATGAATTGGCGCAAGAAGCTCCACAGACCGAACATCAGTCGCTTGGCGTGGCCCGCGTAGCTCTTGCGGATCGAGATCACCGCCATGCGGTAACTGCAGCCCTCGGGCGGCAGGTAGAAGTCGACGATCTCCGGAAACTGCTTTTGCAGGATCGGCACGAAGACCTCGTTGAGCGCCACACCCAGAACTGCGGGTTCGTCGGGCGGCTTGCCGGTGTAGGTGGAGTGGTAGATCGGGTCGCGCCGGTGCGTCAACCGGTCTATCCGGAACACCGGGAACCAGTCCTGCTCGTTGTAGTAGCCCGTGTGGTCGCCGAACGGCCCTTCCAGCGCATGCAGGTAGCCCCCCTTCTCCTTCAGCGCCACACCCTGCTCGCTGCGACCCTCGAAGCCCGCAGCCGCAAGGGGGATGTGGCCCTCGAGCACGATCTCCGCGTTGGCCGGCACTTGCAGTTTGAGTTCGCCTTCGCCGACCCCGCTGGCTGCCAACTCCGTGCGCGCGCCGCGCAACAAGCCCGCGAATTGATACTCGGACAAACTGTCGGGCACCGGCGTGACGGCGCCCAGCATCGTCGCAGGGTCGGCGCCCAATGCCACCGCGATCGGAAACGGCTGCCCAGGGTTCGCCATCGCGAAGTCCCGAAAGTCGAGCGCGCCACCTCGATGCGCCAGCCAGCGCATGATCACCTCTCGGCGGCCGATCACCTGCTGCCGATAGATGCCCAAGTTCTGGCGCACACGTGGTCGGAGCACCGATTGGGGCCCGCGGGTGATCACCAAGCCCCACGTGATCAACGCTCCCGCATCGCCTGGCCAGCACCATTGCACGGGCAACTGCCCCATATCGATATCGCCCTGCAGCACCACCTCCTCCTGGCAGGCCGCACGACGTATTCCCGCCGGCTTCATGTCCCACAAGGCCTTCGCCATCTGCAGCAGATGCCCCGCATCCTTCAGACCGCGCGGCGGCTCCGGCTCTTTCAGGCTGGCCAGCATTCGACCGACATCTCGCAACGCAGCAAGGTCGGATGCCCCCATTCCGAGGGCCACCCGTTCAGGGGTGCCGAACAAGTTGGCGAGCACCGGCATTTGGCATCCAGTCGGCCGCTCGAACAGCAGCGCCGGCCCGCCGGCGCGCAGGACGCGGTCGCTCAGTGCGGTTATTTCCAGGCGAGGAGACACTGACTCCATGACGCGCCGCAGCTGCCCGCGCGACTCCAGCTGCCGGATAAAGTCGCGCAAGTCCGTATACTTCATACATTTATGGAATTACAAATGCCATTCATATGCTTGACTGGTTATGAATGCGATTCCTAGAATGCGTCGTTCCTGATTGTTTCAGGGTTAACCCGCGCCCCAACCCAACAAGGGAAGGATGAGGGCGCACGCTGCCTAGAGGGGCCGCCACCACGCACGTGTGTCTTGCCGGCGTGGCGAACAAGGCGGCCGATTATCAACGTCGTCGACGTCGTGGGACCCGCCGCCGCCTTGCGGCCCCGGGTAACGCGCCGCGAAGGCGAAGAAAGGAGTGACATGACAGCGCCACGTTTCATCCGTTCGCTGCCGGGCGCCTGCGGTCGATCCATCGCCGTGTTCCTGCGCGATGTGGGGCAAGGTCTGCTTGAGGTCAGCCACAACACCCTTGCGTTGGTCGGTCTGGCCGTCGTGGCCGCCCTGGTCTTCGCGGGTGGTCGCGCCGACATTCGCGCCACCGTGGAACAGCAAGCCTACGCATGGCTGCAAGCACGGCAGGAGGCCAAGGCAGAGCGCGAAGGCAATGTGCTGGCGACGATCACCGACCCCGAGGCGGTGATGCGCGCCACCGCTGCCGACCCTCGCCTCCTGACACGCCAGCAGGCGGCCGTTGCGCAGTGGATCTCCCAACGCTACCGCGTCGCCCCCGAGCCGATCAGCCGACTCGTGCAAGAGGCGTGGGCGGTCGGCCAGCGAGCCGGTCTGGACCCGACGCTGATCCTGGCGGTGATGGCGGTGGAGTCCAGCTTCAATCCGTTCGCCCAGAGTCCCGTTGGCGCGCAAGGCCTGATGCAGGTCATGACCAGCGTGCACGACGCGAAGTACGAGGTGTTCGGCGGCCGCCATGCGGCGTTCGACCCCGTCACCAACCTGCGCGTAGGTGTGCAGGTGCTCAAGGAGTGCATCCAGCGCGCCGGCGGGCTCGAAGGCGGCCTGCGGTTTTACGTGGGCGCGGCCAACCTGGACGATGACGGCGGTTATGCGGCGAAGGTGCTGGCCGAGCAAACCCACCTGAGGTTGATCGCCAGCGGCCACCGCCTGTCACCCTATGTGCCGTTGCCCACCACCACGGCGCACCACGAGCAGCCGGATGCCGAGCCTGGGGTACCCGCCAAGGAAGCGTCGGCACTCGCCGAGCAGCGCGTCGCACTGGCGCATTGAAGTTCCCGACGCGCGCTCCGCTACACTGGCGGCCCGCGCGACTGGCGATAGGGTTCCTACGCGACCCGAGGTGATCTAGCACCGTGGAGCGCGGACGGCTGCAGCAGCAGCCGTTGCCCGCCGTTCGCCTGGGCAGCCCTCGGCCCGCCGCATCCGGCGGGCGATGGCCCTTCTCAGTTTGAAGAGGACTGCCATGTTCGACCGTTCCCAATCTACTGTTGCCGCCGTCGACCCGGAAATCTGGGCCGCGATCCAGGCCGAGAACCGCCGCCAGGAAGAGCACATCGAGCTGATTGCCAGCGAGAACTACACCTCGCCGGCGGTAATGGAAGCCCAAGGCTCGCAGCTGACGAACAAGTACGCCGAGGGCTACCCCGGCAAGCGCTACTACGGCGGCTGCGAGAACGTCGACATCGTCGAGCAACTCGCCATCGATCGCCTGAAGCGGTTGTTCAACGCGGGCTTTGCCAACGTGCAGGCCAATTCCGGCTCGCAGGCCAATCAAGCGGTCTTCTTCGGCCTGCTGCAGCCCGGCGACACGATCATGGGCATGAGCCTCGCTGAAGGCGGCCACCTCACGCACGGCATGGCGTTGAACATGAGCGGCAAATGGTTCAAGGTGGTGAGCTATGGCCTCGACGCCGACGAAGCGATCGACTACGACGCGATGGAGCGTCTGGCGCATGAGCACAAGCCCAAGCTGATCATCGCGGGCGCATCCGCCTACAGCCTGCGCATCGACTTCGAGCGCTTCGCCAAGGTGGCCAAGGCGGTCGGCGCTTATTTCATGGTGGACATGGCCCACTACGCCGGGCTCGTCGCCGCCGGCGTCTACCCCAACCCGGTACCGCACGCCGACGTGGTGACGTCCACCACGCACAAGAGCCTGCGCGGGCCGCGCGGGGGCATCGTGCTGACGAACAACGAAGACATCGCCAAGAAGATCAACAGCGCCATCTTCCCTGGCATCCAGGGAGGACCCCTGATGCACGTCATCGCCGGCAAGGCGGTTGCGTTCAAGGAAGCGCTGTCGCCCGCCTTCAAGACCTACCAGCAACAGGTGGTGAAGAACGCCGTCGTCCTGGCCGACACGCTGATCGAGCGTGGGTTGCGCATCGTGAGCGGCCGCACCGAGAGCCACGTGATGCTGGTCGACCTGCGTCCGAAGGGCCTGACCGGCAAGGAAGCCGAGGCAATCCTCGGCGCCGCGCACATGACCTGCAACAAGAACGGCATCCCCAACGACCCGCAGAAGCCGATGGTCACCAGCGGCATTCGCCTGGGCACGCCGGCGATGACGACGCGCGGGTTCAAGGAGGAGCAGGCGCGCCAGACCGCGCACCTGATCGCCGATGTGCTGGACGCACCACACGACGAAGCCAACCTGGCTCGCGTGCGCACCAAGGTGGCCGAGCTGACGTGCGACTTCCCCGTATATCGTTGAGCCGGCATGCGCTGTCCGTTCTGCAGCCACGACGAAACGCAGGTCGTCGAAACCCGCGAGTCGGATGAAGGCGACGTCATTCGGCGTCGCCGGCGCTGCTTGAAGTGCGACAAGCGCTTCACCACGTATGAACGGCCGGAGATCGCCCTCCCGGCCGTCGTGAAGAAGGACGGGTCGCGCGTGGAGTTCGATCCGTCCAAGCCGCGCGCGTCCATGCTGCTGGCACTGCGCAAGCGCCCGGTGAGCATGGAGCAGGTGGACACAGCGCTGGAGCGCATCGAGGACAAGCTGCTCAACAGCGGCGCACGCGAGGTGGCCTCCACGCGGATCGGCGAGCTGGTGATGCGTGAGCTCAAGCGCATCGACAAAGTGGCCTACGTGCGCTTCGCTTCGGTGTACCGCAGCTTCGAGGACGTGGACGAGTTCCGCCAGCTCATACGCGACATTTGATCCCCCAAACTTGAAGCCTCATTCCCCTACCTTTTGGGGAAGCGCCAGAAAAGCCCCTTCCCTACAGTGCGGCCTCGTCGATGACGAGCTCACAAACAGAGGGAGGAGGAAACATGCGGCACGATGCCGGTGTCACGCTGATCGAGGCGTGCATCGTTCTTGCGGTATGCGCGGTCGTGGCCCTGTCGGCCGCGCCGGGGCTGCAGCGCCTGATCGAACGCCAGGCCCTGCGTGGCGCCGCCGAGGCGCTGCGCTCCGACCTGCACTACCTGCGCAGCGCAAGCATCACCCGAGGTCGCACGCTGTGGCTGACGACGGCCAAAGACGGCGCCTGCTACGTGATGTACGGCGGCGAGCGCGGTGGCTGCACCTGCGGTGCAAACGGGCGTGTCGCCTGCAACGATGACAGCCAGCCGCTGAAGGCGGTGGCGCTGGGCAATGACCGCGGGCTGTTGCTGCGCGCCAGCTCCGGCACGATCGGATTCGAGCCCACGCGCGGCACCGTCACGCCCACCGCCACCTTCAGGCTGCTCGGGCGCGACGGCTCCTCGGTGCATGAAGTACTGAACCTGCTCGGTCGCGTGCGGCTGTGCTCGCCCGACGCCGCCGTGCCGGGCTATGTGCGCTGCTGACGGGAGCTTGCGATGATGCGCTCCCGTGGCTTCACCTTGGTCGAGTTGCTGATCGCGATGGTGATCATCGCCGTGCTCGCAAGCGTCGCGCTGCCCTCGTTCGCCGATGCTTTCCACCGCGCTCGCCGTGCCGATGCGTTGTGCGCCCTGATGCAGTTGCAGCTGGCGCAAGAGCGCTGGCGCGCCGACCATCCGAGCTACAGCAGCACGCTGAGCGATCTGCACGCAGCCTCCAGCACGCCTTCCGGCGATTACCAGCTCGCCATTGCGCAGGCCAGCGACACCGGCTACGTGCTCACCGCCACCGCGACAGCCATGCAGGCCGGCGACAGCGGCTGCAAGGTGCTCAAACTAGTGCAGGACGGCGACGCCACGCTTCACCTGTCGGTCGACGCCGAAGGCCGCGAGGCAGATGCACAGCGCAACCGGTGCTGGCTGTCATGAGGCGCCGCACACGGGGCATGACGCTGGTCGAGCTGATGGTCGGCATCGCGATCGGGCTTTTCATCGTGGCCACCGCGGGATCGTTGATGAGCGTGCAACTCGGCGATACGCGGCACCTGCAAACCTCGACACGGCTCGAGCAAGATCTGCGGGCGGCCGCCGATCTGGTGGCGCGCGACTTGCGCCGTTCAGGCTACTGGGCGAACGCAATCTCGCAGCTTGCGGCGCAGGGCAGCGCGAGCAACACCTACGCGACCTTGAGCACCACGCGGGACGGCGGGCTGAGCTACGCGCTGTCGCATGACGAGCCCGGCAAGGAGAACGACATCGTGGGGACGGACGACCGGGCCGGCGTCAAGCTGGAGGGCGGCGTGCTGAAGCTGCTGATGGGTCGCGGCGGTTGGCAGGCGCTCAACGACCCCGGCGCAGTGCGCATCACCGCGTTCGATGCCGCGGTGCACACCCAGACCCTGTCCCTGGGCGACTACTGCGACCGGCCTTGCCCACCGTCGGCGGGAAGCGCCTGCCCGCCGGTGCAGCAGCGACGCAGCATAGCGATCACCTTGAGCGGCGAATCGGTAGGCGAGCCGGGCAGCGCACGCAGCGTGCAGGTCCAGGTGAGCCTGCCCAACGATCGCGTCGTCGGCCATTGCGGAGCCTGAACATGCACCCGAGGACTCGCTCACATCAGCACGGCGCTGCGTCCCTGATCGTCGTGATGGTGCTGCTGTTGGTGATGCTCCTCACCGCAGCGTACAGCCAGCAGGCACAGGTCGTGGAGCAGAAGGCATCGATCAACCAGGTGCGGGCCGCACAGGCGTTCGAGGCCGCGGAGGCCGGGCAGGCATGGGCGCTCGCGATGCTGAACGGCCCGCGCGTCGATGCGCAGTGCCAACCCGATCAATCCGGCAACCCTCTGCGCGAACGCGTGCTGCGTCTCGCCGATGCGGAAACCGGCCGTTTCGAAGCCAGCGTCGACGAGGCGCGGTCCGCGCTACCCGCCTGTGTGGAGGCCGACGGCGCCTGGCATTGCACTTGCCCGGCGCAAGGCCGCGCTGTGCCCGAAGGCAGCGACGACGATCGCTTGCAGCCCGCCTTCACGCTGGCCTTCGATGGCGCGCCTGGCGCTGCGGGCGTCGTGCAAATCACCTCCTACGGCTGTGCACACGCGCCAGCCGGCAGCGGCTGCGACAAGGTCGGCGACGGCGTGGCCGGTCACGCCGTCACGCGGTGGCAGGCCGCGCTGGTGCCTGCACTCGCCGTCGTGCCGCCGGCAGCACTGACCGCGGCAGGCAATGTCGACTTCGCTCATGCCGCCGTCAGCCTGCAAAACATCGACGCGGCCACCGGCCTCGCGCTGCTGACCGGCGGCACGCTGCAAGGCAGCGACCTGCACATCACGGCACCACCCGGCACGCCAATGGCCCGCACGACCATCACCGGCGACTCAGCGCTCGCCGCCCGCAATGGGTCGTCGCTGATCGCGCTGCACCTCGGCATGCCGGCCTCCGCCTACCGGCACCTGCCCGGCGTGAAGGCGCTGCACTGCGACGGAGACTGCTCCGCGGCAGCCGTCACAGCTTGGCGGCAAGGCTATCGCATGCTCTACGCCGAGGGCGACCTGCAACTGGACCAGGGCGACATCGGCAGTGCCGGCGAGCCGGTGCTGCTGGTGGTCGAGGGACACGCCCGCTTCGGCGCCGGCGTGCACCTTACCGGCGCACTGCTGACCGGCCAGTTGCATTGGAGTGGCGGCGATGGGCGCCTGCGCGGGGCGGCAGTGGTGGCCGCGGACGTCAGCGCCCAGGGGGCGGTCAGCTTTGTCTACGACGCGGTCGTGCTGCGTGGCCTGCATGTGCTCACCGGCACCTACGTGCGCGTGCCCGGCAGCTGGAGGGATTCGGCATGACGGGCACCCGGCGACTTCAGGCTGGCTCGACACTCATCGAGGCGCTGATCGCATGTGCCGTCGTGGCCGTGGGCGCGTTGAGCATTGTTGCGGCGCAACTCGCACTGCACCGCAATGCGAAGCTTTCGCAGCAGCGTGCCGACGCCCTGCGCGTCGCCCAGCAGGCACTGGAGCGGCTTCGCACGCAGCCCGATGCCATGCTCGACACCACAGCCGACGCTGCAGCCGGAGCGGGCCTGACCCTCGAGCGAACGGTGGCGACGGTCGTCGCACCGGGTGCCACGCAGGCCGCATTCAAGGTGCAGTGGCAGCAGCGCGGCGAAGGCGCTCACGCCCTCACGCTGAGCGGGATCGTCTCCACGATCGATCCCGCGCTGTCGGGCCGGCTCTCGCTGGCGAGCCCGGATGCTGCGGCACACCCGCGCGGCCGGGCCCTTTCGATCCCCGCGCAGGCGATCGACCTGGGGGACGGCCATAGCGCGTGGCAGGCAGCCGGTGCACGCTGGGTCTTCGACAACGGCAGCGGCATGGTGGTCCAGATTTGCACCGCCGGCGGGGCCGATGCGCCGGTGGCCGCGCCGCCAACGCAGTGCGTCGCCACACGCGCCCTGGTCCTCCAGGGTCATGTGGGCTACTCGGGGGCGAAGCCGGGCGCGTTCGGGCTGCAATTGAGCCAGACCGACGCGCGCGCAGATTGCCGGCTCGAGATGGGCGATCGCGACACATCCTTCGTCTGCATGGTCACGCCGCCCGAAGGGCGAGCCCGCTGGTCGGGGCGTCTGGACGTGGTGCCCCAGGGCTGGACGCTCGGGCACGCCGCCGGCACTTTTCGCCTGTGCCGCTACAGCGCCGACCGGGACCACGACGGCCGTGTGCGCAACGCCGAACACCCGCTGGACTACCGGGACGTCGACACACCGCTGATGCACCAAAACTTCCTGCTCGTCCCCGGCGACAGCGAGTGCCGGGGCGCTGACGCGGTCGAGCAGGCGCCGCAGCCCGAGGAGACCCGGCCAAGCGCGTGAACCGGCCGGCGCGCCACAATCGCGCGATGGCCGAAGCCCACTTCTCCGCGGCAGATCGCGCCGCCATGCGCGACGCGCTGCAGTTGGCGCAGCAGGCCATCGGCCTGAGCGACCCCAACCCGCGCGTCGGCTGCGTGCTCATCGGCATGCAGGGCGAACGCGCCGAAGGCCACACGCAGCCGGCCGGGCAGGCGCATGCGGAGGTGATGGCGCTGCGCGCTGCCACGCAAGCCGGCTGGAGCGCTCGCGGCGCCACGGCCTACGTCACGCTCGAACCCTGCGCCCACCATGGGCGCACGCCGCCTTGCTGCGACGCGCTGGTGCATGCCGGCGTGGCGCGCGTGGTGGTCGCGGTGGTCGATCCGAACCCGCTGGTGGCCGGGCAAGGCATCGCACGACTACGCGCCGCCGGAATCCGCGTCGACGTCGGCCTGTGCGACGACGACGCGCGCGAACTGAACATCGGCTTCTTCTCGCGCATGCAGCGCAGCCGCCCCTGGGTGCGCATGAAGATCGCCGCCTCGCTCGATGGCCGCACCGCGCTGCCCAACGGGGTCAGCCAGTGGATCACTGGCGAGCTCGCGCGCGCCGACGGCCACGCTTGGCGGCGCCGCGCCGGGGCCGTGCTGACCGGTGTGGGCACGGTGCTCGAAGACGACCCGCGGTTGGATGTGCGGCTGGTGCCCACTGTGCGCCAACCGCTGCGCGTGATCGTCGACTCGCGCCTGCAGACGCCGGCATCCGCGCGCATGCTGCAGCCCCCGGGGGAGGTGCTGGTGTACGCGGCCGCCCCGGATGCCGCCTCGCGGGCCGTCCTGCAAGGTCTGGCCGAAGTGGCGCTGGCGCCCGGGCCGCTGGGCAAGGTCGACCTGACCGCGATGCTGAAAGACCTGGCGTACCGCGGCATCAATGAGCTGCATGTGGAAGCCGGGCACAAGCTCAATGGCTCGTTCGTGCGTGGAGGCCTGGTCGACGAGTTCCTGGTCTACCTGGCGCCCAAGCTGATCGGCGTCGGACGCGACATGGCGGCCTTCGGCCCGCTGCAGGCGCTGGCGGACGCGGTGCCGCTGCGCTTTCACGAGGTCACGCGCGTGGGCGCGGACCTGCGCATCCTTGCGCGGCCCGTGTGAACGGCGCATTGGCGACAATCGGCGCATGTTCACCGGCATCATCAGCGCGGTCGGCCGCATCGCCGACGTTCAGGATCTGGGCGCCCATGCCACGCACGGCAAGCGCCTGACGGTCGAAGCCCCACCCGGCTACCTGGCGGACGTGGCGCTGGGCGACAGCATTGCGCTCAACGGCGCCTGCATGACGGTCACCAGCTTCGACGCCCAGGCGTCGCGCTTCACGATCGACATCTCCGCCGAGAGCCTGCGCCTGACCGCCGGCCTGGACGCGCCCGGCCCGGTGAACCTGGAGAAGGCGCTGCGGGCCCACGACCGCCTCGGCGGCCACCTTGTCAGCGGCCACGTCGACGGGCTCGGCGAGGTGACGCATTTCGAGCCGGTCGGCGAATCGTGGGAGCTGCGCGTGCGCGCGCCCAAAGAGCTGGGGCGCTACCTCGCCTACAAGGGCTCGATCACCGTCAATGGCGTCAGCCTCACGGTCAACAAGGTGCAGGACCAGGCGCAGGGCTGCGAATTCAGCATCAACCTGATCCCGCACACCCTGCAGAGCACGACGCTCGGCTCGCTGAAGCCGGGGGTGCAGGTGAACCTGGAGGTGGACCTGATCGCGCGCTACGTGGCGCGCATGCTGGAAGGCACGGCGCCGGCGCGCACCTGAAGAAGTCCCCGCGGCGACGGGGCCGTTGCAGGCCGGCACCTACAATCGCGGCCATGCCGATTTCCCCTGTTCCCGAGCTGGTGGCCGAGCTCGCCGCCGGCCGCATGGTAATCCTCGTCGACGAGGAGGACCGCGAAAACGAGGGCGACCTCGTGCTTGCGGCCGACCATGTGACGCCGGAAGCGATCAACTTCATGGCCAGGTACGGCCGTGGGTTGATCTGCCTCACCCTCACGCGCGAGCGCTGCGAGCTGCTGCAACTGCCGCCGATGGCCAGCCGCAACGGCACCAAGCACGGCACGGCATTCACCGTGTCCATCGAGGCCGCGGAAGGCGTGAGCACCGGCATCTCCGCTGCGGACCGTGCACGCACCATCCAGGCGGCGGTGGCGCGCGACGCCCGGCCGAGCGATCTCGTGCAGCCGGGCCACGTGTTCCCGCTGCAGGCACAAGACGGCGGCGTGCTGATGCGCGCCGGCCATACCGAGGCCGGCTGTGACCTGGCCGCCATGGCCGGCCTGAGCCCTGCCGCGGTGATCTGCGAGATCATGAAGGACGACGGCACGATGGCACGCCTGCCCGACCTGCAACTGTTCGCGCAGGAGCACGGGCTGAAGATCGGCACCATCGCCGACCTGATCCACCACCGCAGCCAGAACGAAAGCCTGATCGAGCGCATCGGCCGGCGCGAGCTGGTCACCCAGCAGGGCCCGTTCGATTGCAGCATCTACCGCGACCGCAGCGGCGGGCTGCACCTTGCGCTGGTCAAGGGCCAGTGGCAACCCGAGCAGGAAGTGCCGGTGCGGGTGCACGAGCCGCTGTCGGTGATGGACCTGCTGGACGTCGGGCGTGCCGACCATTCCTGGTCCTTGCCCAAGGCGCTTGCCTTCCTGCAGGCCAGCCCCTGCGGCGTGGCCGTGCTGCTCAATTGCGCCAACGACGTGGAGCGCCTGCTGCCCCAGGTGCTGCGCTGCGCCTCGCCGCAAGCGCCGCGCCAGCGCCAGACCGACCTGCGCATCTACGGCGTGGGCGCCCAGATCCTGCGCGAGATCGGCGTGCGCAGGATGAAGCTGCTGAGCAGCCCGCGCCGCATGCCCAGCATGACCGGCTACGGCCTGGAAGTGACCGGCTTCCTCAGCGCCAGCGACGCAAAGGACCAGCTGCATGCAAGCCGCTGACAAAGGCGAGGCTGCCAACCTCGACGGCAGCGGCCTGCACATCGGCGTGGTGCAGGCGCGCTTCAACGACAAGCTCACCGGCGCGCTCGCCACGGCCTGCCTGGCCGAGCTGGCTGCGCTCGGCGTGCAGCCGCGCCACATCCGCCACGTCACGGTGCCCGGCGCCCTGGAGGTGCCGGTGGCGCTGAAAGCGATGGCCGACAGCCAGGAGTACGACGCGCTGGTCGCGCTGGGCTGCATCATCCGTGGCGAGACCTATCACTTCGAACTGGTGGCCAACGAAAGCGGCTCGGGCGTCACGCGTGTGTCGCTGGACCACCAGATCCCGATTGCCAATGCCATCCTCACCGTGGAGAACGAGGCCCAGGCCTGGGCCCGCGCCGAGGAGAAGGGCCGCGACGCCGCACGCGTGGCCGTTGAAATGGCGAACCTGCTGGACCAATTGCTGTGACCCCTGCTCCTGAAGAAAAGAAACCTGCGGGCAAGCGCCCGTCGCCGGCCAAGTCGGCGCGGCGTCGCGCACGCGAGTTCGCGCTGCAGGGCCTGTACGAGTGGCTGATCTCCGGCGCCGACGCCGGCGTGATCGACGCCCACATGCGCGAGCAGGAGGGCTTCGACAAGGCCGATGGCGGCCACTTCGACGCGCTGCTGCACGGCTGCATCACCGACGCGGCCGGGCTCGATGCAGTGCTGGCACGCCACGTCGACCGCAAGACCACCGATCTGTCGCCGATCGAGCATGCGGTGCTGATGATCGGTGCCTACGAGCTCGCCCATTGCATGGACGTGCCGTACAAGGTGGCCATCAACGAAGCGGTGGAACTCGCCAAGAGCTTCGGCGGCACCGACGGCCACAAGTACGTGAACGGTGTGCTCGACAAGGCCGCGATGGACATCCGCCCGGCCGAGGTACAGGCGCAGCGCAACGCACGGCGATGAAGCTCGCGTCGCGGCTCGATCACATCGAGCCCTTCTACGTGATGGAGTGCGCCAAGGCGGCGAGCGAGATCGCTCGCAGCCCCGCTTGCGATCCGCGCCAGGGCGGCCGGCCGATGATCTTCCTCAACATCGGCGAGCCGGACTTCACCGCGCCGCCCGTGGTGCAGGCGGCCGCCGAACGCTGCATCGCCGCGGGCCGCACGCAGTACACCGACGCCACGGGTCTGCCGGCACTGCGCGAGGCGATCAGCCGCTGGTATGGCGAGCGCTTCAAGCTCGACATTCCAGCGCGGCGCATCGTCGTCACGGCGGGGGCGTCGGCGGCGCTGCAGTTGGCCACGCTGGCGCTGTTCGAGGCGGGCGACGAGGTGCTGCTGCCCGACCCCAGCTATCCCTGCAACCGGCACTTCGTGGCCGCCACCGGTGCGGTGGCCAAGCTGCTGCCGGCCGACGCGGGCCAGCGCTTCCAGCTCGACGCGGCCGGCGTGCAGGCCGCGTGGCGCGAGCACACGCGCGGCGTGTTGCTGGCCTCGCCCTCCAACCCCACCGGCACCTCGATCGCCGCCGACGAGATGCAGCGCATTGTGCAACGCGTGCGCGAACGCGGTGGCGTGACGCTGGTCGACGAGATCTACCTGGGCCTGAGCTACGACGAGGTCTTCGGCCACAGCGCGCTGGGCTTCGGCGACGACATCGTCTCGATCAACAGCTTCTCCAAGTACTTCTCGATGACCGGCTGGCGCCTGGGCTGGCTGGTGCTGCCCGAGGCGCTCGTGGCGCCGGTGGAGCGACTGGCGCAGAACCTGTTCATCTGCGCATCCAGCATCGCGCAACACGCGGCGCTGGCTTGCTTCGAGGCTGAAGCGATCGCCGAGTACGAGCGCCGCCGCGCCGAGTTCCAGCGACGGCGTGATTTCATCGTGCCGGCGCTGCAGCGCCTGGGCCTGCCGGTGCCGGTGATGCCCGATGGCGCCTTCTATGCCTGGGCCGACTGCTCGCAGCATGCCGGCAGCAGCTGGGACTTCTGCTTCGACCTGATGCGCCGCGCACACATCGCGCTCACGCCGGGGCGCGATTTCGGGCCGCACCTGGGTGAGCGCTTCCTGCGCTTGTCCTTCGCCAGCTCCATGGCGCATCTCGAGGAAGCGGTGCAGCGGCTGCAGCAGGCACTGTGAGGTTTGTCACCGAAACGCCACAGCGTTGGTGACCACTCGTTAACTCTTCCTTCCCGGGCGCTTTTCTGTCCTTCGATGCACTCTGCACTCGCCTAAGCTTCCGCCTGTCGTGAAGCTGCCTGCATTCCTCCAACGATCGCGCAACCCCGATGCCCAGGGGCCGTCGACCTTCGCCCCCACTGTGCAGGAGCCGCCGGTGCAGCGCGACATGGGCGCCGACGAACTCGTGCTCGACGACGCGCCGCCGTCCGACGACAGGCCGTTCGAGGAGTTGCCTACCATCGGCCACATCGGCCGCTATGCGCTGAAGTACCGATTGGGCGAAGGCGGCATCGGCACCGTGTATGCCGCGCTCGACCCGCTGCTGTCGCGGCCCATCGCAGTGAAGATGCTGCATGTGGAGGTGGAGCCGGAGCACCGCGAGGCGCTTGCTGCCAGCTTCCTGCACGAGGCGCGAGCGGCCGCGGGCCTGAGCCATCCGCACATCGTGACGGTGCATGACGCCGGCACCAGCGACCAGGGCCTGTACATCGCGATGGAGCGCCTGAAGGGCCAGGACCTGCGGCAATTGCTGCAAGGCGGCTGGCGCGCCTCGCCCAAGGAGGCGGCGCAAATCGTGCGCCGCGTGGCCGAGGCGCTGGCCTATGCGCACGACAAGGGCGTGGTGCATTGCGACGTCAAGCCAGCCAACATCTTCATGGTGGCGCGCACCTGGCCCAAGGTGCTGGACTTCGGCATCGCCCGCGTCGCCAAGGGCCCGCAGGGCCAGGCGCGGCCCGCCTTCGCTGCCGGCTCGCCCTGCTACATGGCTCCCGAGCAGCTGCGCGGGGACACCGTGGACCGGCGCGCCGACGTGTACGCACTCGGCGCCGTGCTGTACGAGCTGCTGACCGGTCGCCGCGCTTTCGGCGGCGCGTCGCTGGACGAGATCATCAACGCCGCGCTGCACCAGGATCCCACGCCGGTGCTCGAGGTGAATCCGCATGCGCCGCCGGTGCTGGCGTCGATCGCGCGGCGCGCCATGGCCAAGGAGCCGTCGCAGCGCTTCCGTTCGGCGCGCCAGCTGGCGCAGGCGCTGCGGCTGTGGCAGGCCGAGCAGCCATCGGATGACGGCAGCGAGCCGGTGTTGACGCGGCGCCTGCGCTGGGACCACCTTGCCGTTGGCGCCATCACGCTCGGCCTGGGCGCGCTGGCAGTGGGCCTGTGGCCGCGTCCGGCCGCCGCACCGCCACAAGCGGCGGCCGTGCCGGCAGCCGCCCCCGGCGTGACCGCGCCGATCGCCGTCGCACAGCCCGCCTCGGCAGTGCAGGTGGCCGAGAGCGCCGCGAGTTCCGCATCGGCGGCGGCCTCCGAGGCCGTGACGGCGGTGGCGCAAGCCGCGCCGTCGCCGGTGCATGCCAAGCCCAAGCCGCGCAAGGTGCCGAAGCCCGACGTGCGTGCCAGCGCGGTGGCAGCACCCCCTGCCAAGGGCCAGCTGCAGCTGGCAATCGCACCCTGGGGCACGGTGGAAGTGGATGGCGCCAACGCGGGCACCACGCCGCCGCTGACCCACCTCACGCTCAGCGAAGGGCGCCACACCGTCACGTTGCGCAACGCCGACTTCCCGGCCTACACCACCACCGTCACCATCACGGCCGATCAACCCGTCACGCTGAAACACCGCTTCGGATCATGAGCCCATCACGTCGTTGCTGGAGTGTCCTGGCGCTGGCCCTGCCGCTGGCCGCCTGTGTCAACGAGCCGCCCAAGCCCACCGGGCTCACGGAGGTGATCTCCCGGCCGGCCGAGCGCTCCCTGCTGGCCGGCATGCGCGCCTACGACGATGCGCAGTACGCGGAGGCCGAGAAGGCGCTGAAGAGCGCGCTGCAGACGGGCCTGGCCAGCCCGAAGGACCAGGCCGCCGCGCACAAGCTGCTGGCGTTCATCTACTGCACCAGCGACCGGCTGGGCGACTGCGAGGCCGCCTTCCGCGCCGCGCGCAAGGCCGACGCCAGCTTCGCGCTCAGCCGCTCCGAGGCCGGCCACCCGCTGTGGGGCCCGGTGTACCGCAAGGTCGCCGGCCCGTAGGCGCCCGGGTGCGTCACGCATAATCGGCGGCTGCCCAGCCGACCGATGACTGCCAACAGCCCCTGCCCGATCCTGCACCGCCACCAGGTGCGCGTGTACTGGGAGGACACCGACGCCGGCGGCGTGGTGTTCTACGCCAACTACCTGCGCTTCTTCGAGCGTGCACGCACCGAATGGCTGCGCTCGCTGGGCTTCGGCCAGCAGCAGCTGAAGGAGCGCGAGGGGTTGATGTTCGTCGTCTCGCACACGGCCGTGGACTACCTGCGCCCGGCGCGGCTGGACGACGAGCTGGATCTCACCGTCAGCCTGAAGCAGCGCGGCCGCGTTGCAATGGTCATCGCCCAGCAGGCGCTGCGCGGGGCCGAGCTGCTGGCGCGGGGCGAGATCCGCATTGCCTGCGTGCACGCCGGAACTTTGAAGCCGCAGCCCATTCCGACCGCCATACTGGATTGCATCGCATGAACCAGGATTTCTCCATCGTCTCCCTCGTGTTGCACGCGAGCTTCGTCGTGCAGCTGGTGATGGCCGGGCTGCTGCTGACCTCGCTGGTCAGCTGGAGCGTGATCTTCGGCAAGATGTTCGGGCTGAAGCGCGTGCGCAACCTCAACGAGGATTTCGAGCGCGAGTTCTGGTCCGGCAAGAACCTGTCGGATCTGCAGGCCAGCGCCACCAGCAAGGACGACAGCGCCCCGATGGAGCGCATCTTCGCCAGCGGCATGCGCGAGTTCATGAAGCTGCGCGAGCGCCGGCTCGATGGCGGCGCGCAGCTCGACGGCGCGCGCCGCGCGATGCGCGCCAGCTTCCAGCGCGAGCTCGACGTGATCGAGTCGCACCTGAGCTTCCTGGGCACGGTCGGGTCGATCAGCCCGTACATCGGACTGTTCGGCACGGTGTGGGGGATCATGCATGCGTTCGTCGGCCTGTCGAACCTGCAGCAGGTCACGCTGGCCACCGTGGCGCCGGGCATCGCGGAGGCGCTGGTCGCCACCGCGATCGGCTTGTTCGCGGCGATTCCCGCGGTGATCGCCTACAACCGCTTCGCGCGCGACATCGACCGCATCGCCATCCAGCTGGAGACCTTCATCGAGGAGTTCTCCAACATCCTGCAGCGCAACGTCGGCGCCGGGCCGACGGCGCAGGCGACGGGGACACGCTGATGCCTGCGGTCGCGATGCGCGGAGGCGGCCGCCGGCGCCGCACGATGAACGAGATCAACATGGTGCCGTTCATCGACGTGATGCTGGTGCTGCTGATCATCTTCATGGCCACCGCACCGCTGATCACCACGGGGCTGGTGGACCTGCCCAGCGTGGGCAAGGCCAAGCAGAAGCCGCAGAGCGTGATCGAGATCGTGATCGGCGCCGACGAGAAGCTCAAGTTCAAGCGTGACGGCCAGACCGAGGCCACGGGCGTCACCTTGGCGCAGATCGCCGCGCGCGTGAAGGAGGCGCAAGGAGGCAACGCCAACACGCCGGTGGTGATCTCCGCCGACCGCAACGTGAAGTACGAGAGCGTCGTGAAGGTGATGGACACCCTGCAGCGCAACGGCGTGCAACGCGTGGGCCTGTCAGTCAAGCAGGGAGGCTGAGACCGGGCGATGAACGCCTCCACCACCTTGCGCGAAGACCCGTTGCTGCCGCAGCGCACCGACGGCATGAGCGCCGGCGCCGTGATGGCGCTGCTGGCGCACCTGCTGCTGATCCTCGGGCTTGCGTTCGGCGTGAGCTGGCATGCGAGCGAGCCCGAGGGCGTGACGGCGGAGCTGTGGTCCGCGGTACCGCAGGTGGCCGCGCCAAAGCCGGTGCCGCCGCCGCCCGAGCCGGTGGTGAAGGAAACGCCGAAGCCGCTGCCGCCCAAGCCCGCGCCGGAGCCGCCGCAACAGGCGCAGCGTGATGCCGACATCGCGATCGAGAAGGCGCGCCAGGAGAAGAAGGCGCGTGAAGAGGAAGCGCAGCGCGAGAAGGCGCGCAAGGAGCAGGCCGAGCGCGAGAAGGCGCAGAAGGACAAGGCCGAGAAGGAGCGCCAGGCCAAGGCCGAGCAGGAAGACGCCAAGCGCAAGCAGAAGCAAGAGCAGGCACGCCTGGCCAAGCAGGCCGAGCAGGCGCGCAAGGACTATCTGGCGCGCATGATGAACTCCGAGGGCACCGGCGCGCCCGACGCCACCGGCACCGCTGCGCGCAATGCGGGCCCGTCGGCCAACTACGCCGGCCGCATCAAGGCGCGCATCAAGCCCAACATCGTGCTCACCGACGACATCAACGGCAACCCGGTGGCCGAGGTGGAACTGCGCGTTGCCCCAGACGGCACGATCGTGGGCCGCAAGATCACCAAGAGCAGCGGCGTGCAGGCCTGGGACGACGCGGTGCTGCGTGCGATCGACCGCACCGAGGTGCTGCCGCGCGACACCGACGGGCGCGTGCCGCCGGCGATGGTGATCGCCTTCCGCCCGAAAGATTAGGCGCCGCCTTCAGGCGTGCGCCGGCGCGGCCAGGCGCCGCCAGAAGCGGCGGCCCCAGAGGTTGTCGACCGACAGCTTGCCCGGCCCCCACAGCAGCAGCGCGAGGATCAGGCTGCCCCAGAATTCGTGCTGCTGCAACGCGGCCGGCGCGATGTCCGGCAGGCTGAGTGCGGCCATGATGTTGACCACCATCAGCCCGGCCGCCGCCGGCCGCCCGAACAGGCCGAGCACCAGCAGCACCGGGAACGTGAGCTCGCCGAAGGTGCCCAGGTAGGCCGCCAGGTCAGGCGGCAGCAGCGGCACCTTGTATTCGTCGTTGAACAGCGCAAGCGTGGTGTCCCAGTCGCGGATCTTCGTGAGGCCCGAGTAGAAGAACACGCGCACCAGGTAGGTGCGAGCCGCCAGTTGCGCGATCGGCTGCAAGGCTTCGAGTGCCTGCACGATGCGGCCCCAGCTCTCGTGGGCGCGCTTCAGGAGTGTCTTGTTCATGCTGAGTCCTCGTGAATGATGCGCGCTAGTCGCGCGACGAGGCCCTGCCCTTACAGCACCTCGACGCCCAGCACCCAGCCGTGCTGCAGCGCCTGCAGCAGCCACGGCTCGAAATCGAACGCCGCGCCGCCCGCGCGCAAGGCATCAGCCAGCGTGCAGCCGCGCAGCAGCGCATCGGTCCAGCGTGCGGTGGCGGGCTCGGGCAGCGGCAGCGCGTGCGCCTTCCAGCCCTGGCGCCACACCAGCGCGATCTCGCCCTCGCCGGCGCGCAGCGCGGCGCTGGCGCGCGCGAACAAGGCTTGCGCGTCCTCGGCGTGATGGTGCGCCTGCCAGATCGTCACCACGGGATAGGGTGACTCGAGCAGCGCCAGGCCGGGTGCCGGCACGAAGCGCAACTGCTCGGGCTCGTGCAGGGCCATGCGGTCGAAGCTGGACGGCGAGGGCTGCGCGTCGGGCGCGGCCTCGGCCTGGGCCAGCAGGAGATCGAGCCGCGCCACGTCGGCCAGGTAGGGCAGCTCCGGCGGAGCGCCGTCGGCCTCGATGAAGCCCGGCAATGAATGGCAGAACCAGGCGAGATCGCCACGGGCTGGCGGGCAGGCGCGCCAGCAGGCGCGTGCCAGCGCGGCAAAGCTTTGCGCGCCGAGCAGCGCATGAACCGTGGGAAAGCTGCCGGCCAGCGCGCGTTCGGCGCCGGCGCCGCCGTTGGCGCGATAGGCCTGCAGGCCGCGTTGCGTGACGGCGGCGTCGGGCGCCTGCAGCCAGGCGTGCAGCGCTTGCGGCGCAGCGGCTTGCCACAGCGCCTGCAGCAGTGCCTGCTGGCGCTCGTGTTCGCGCTGGAGCTCGGCGTCGGTGGTCATGCAGGGACCACCCGCGTCGACTCCTGCGCGATCGCATCGGCCTGCGCCGCTTCGGCCAGCAGTACCTCGAGCGGCGGCAGGTCGGTGTCCCATTCGATCAGCGTCGGCACGGCGCCCAGCCGGCGCAATGCATGGCGGTACACCTGCCACACCGGCGCATGCACGCGGCTGCCGTGGTCGTCGATCACGATGTCGCCACCGTCGTGGTAGCCGGCAAGGTGGATCTCCTGCACCGCGCTGGCGTCGATCGCATCCACGTACGCGCAGGCAGCCGCCACCGGCTCGGCACCTGCGTTCAGCGCATTGACGACGATGTTGTTCAGGTCGAGCAGCAGGCCGCAGCCGGTGCGGCGCACGAGTGCATTGAAGAACTCGGGCTCGGGCATTGCGTCATCGGCCCAGGCGACATAGGCCGACAGGTTCTCCACCAGCAACGGCCGGCGCAGGCGCTCCTGCACCTGCTGCACGTGGGCGGCCATGATGGCCACCGAGGCATCGGTGAAGGCCACCGGCAGCAGGTCGTTGGCATGCACGACCGGCCCGCCGGCGCGCAAGGGCGCGCGCGCGAAAGAAGCATGGTCACTCACGAAGCACGGCTGCACGCGGTGCACCAGGCGCTCCAGCTGTGCCAGATGCCAAGGGTCGAGCCCGGCGGCCGAGCCCAGCGCGAGGCCCACGCCGTGCAGGCTGATGTCGTAGTGCTCGCGCGCAGACGCCAGCACCCCGAGGGCAGCGCCGCCCTCGGCGAAGAAGTTCTCCGAATGCACCTCCAGGAAGGCCAGCGGCGGCCGGCCTTCGAGCAAGGCTGCATAGTGCGGCTGGCGCAGGCCGATGCCGGCCACTGGCCGGTGGCCCGCCGCCGCGCCGCCGTGCAAGGCCATCAGCCCTTCTTCTTGGTGTCGATCTTCGCCTTGGCCTCCTCGGCGCTCAGGCCGTTCACCTGCTTGCAGGTGCCCTTGGCGACGTAGCGCCAGTCGTCCGGGCTGCCATCGGCCTTGGTCTGGCCGGCGCAGGAGTGGCTGCCGGTGAGGTTGGCGCAATCGTTCTGGCCGGCCTTGGCGATGCCGTAGCACTTTTCCTTGGCCTTGGCGTCGGCGGCCGAGGCGGTGTTGATCAGGCCGAGGGCAAGCGCGGACGCGAGGGCAGACGAGACGATGAGGCGTTGGTTCATTCCAGGGCTCCAATGGTTGCGGTGTTGCTGCGGGCCGATGTTTGCACCGGCCTTGGCGGACATGGGTCGAATCGGGGCGCGGATTCCTTACACTGCGCCTTTCGTCTCCGCCCTTCCAGCACGCCATGGATTTTGCGCGTCAAGTCGAAGCCTTGCGGCCGCAGTTGATGCGGTTTGCACGAACCCAGCTGCGCAACGACGCCTGGGCAGAGGATGCGGTCTCGGACACGCTGCTGGCCGCGCTGGAGAAGCCGCAGGGCTTTGCCGGCCAGTCGCAGCTGAAGACCTGGTTGGTCGGGATCCTGAAGCACAAGGTCGTGGACCAGCTGCGGCGCCACAGCCGCGAGGCCACGGTGCTGGTGGGCGAGGACGGCGAGGACCTGGACGAGCAGATGTTCCTGCCCGACGGCCACTTCCGGGACATGCCGCAGGATTGGGGCAGCCCGGAGGCCTGCTTCAACCGGCGCCAGTTCTTCGAGGTGCTGGAGGCCTGCATGCAGCACCTGCCGCCGGCTCAGGGGCGCGTGTTCATGATGCGCGAGTGGCTCGAGCTGGACACCGACGAGATCTGTAAGGAGCTGTCGATCAGCGCGACGAACCTGTGGGTGATCTTGCACCGAGCCCGCCTGCGATTGCGCGAATGCCTGCAACTGAACTGGTTCAGCCAGGCGGGGGCGCAATGACGTCCTACTTCATTCGAAAGCTCTACGCCGTGCCGATGTGGCCTCGCCGGACCTGCCGCCAGGTGACCGAACTCGTGCTGCGCGAGGAGGACGCCACCTTGCCCTGGCACGAGCGCGTGGCGGTGCGGCTGCACATGCAGATCTGCGCGGCCTGCCCGCGTTTCCTGCAGCAGGTGCGGCTGATGCGCCAGGCCATGGGACGCTGGCGCCAGTACGCCGACGAGGGCGACGACGGCGCGCCTTGATGCGCCGCGCCGCCTGCCGCACTCAAAGCCCGAGCGACTTCAGCCGATTCGCCTGCGCCCGGTAGAACGCCACCGGATCCGGCGTGAACAGCCCGCGCAGCCCGAAGGCCTGGTTCACCTCGTCGAGGTGGTTCCACGGATAGTCGTCGCGCAGCACGGTGCCCCAGTGCGACGAGCAGCGGCTGACCAGGCCGTCGTTGGCCTCGCCGCCAAAGTACACCGAGGTCAATGCGAGCGCGGGGTCGGACAGGTCCAGCAGGTTGGTCCACACCGAGGTGCCGCCGATCGAGTAGTAGCGCACGCCGTTCGCACTGGCCGGCCCTTGCCCGCAGGCGGAGGTGGGCGCACCCGCCGGATAGCGCGCGTTGAAGGCCTGTGCGCCCGCAGTGTCCAGCGATTCCAGCGCGGCCAGCGAGTCCTGCGGCAGGCTGGGCGCCCCCGAGATCCAGCTGATGAACGACGAGAACGCGTTCACGATCGTCGCGATCACGCCGGTGGTGCCGGTGGCGGCGGCATCGCGCTCGATGCCGTCGGCCACCTTGCTGCCCTGGTGCGGCGTGCCCACCGTGGTGACCGAGGCCACGAGGTCCGGCGCCACGGCGGCCACGTAGCGCACTGTCTGGCCGCCATGGCTGTGGCCCACGAGGTTGAACTTCTGGTAGCCGTAGGCGGCCTTCAGACGGCGCAAGTCGGCCAGCAGCTGCTCGCCGCGCACCTCGCTGGAATTGGAGGCGGACTCCTGCGACACGTACACCGTGGCGCCGCCCGAGCGCAGCGCGGACGGAATGCCGTACCAGTAGTTGATCGGCCCGATCGCATCGAAGCCCAGCAGGCCGTGCACCAGCACGACCGGATAGCGCGTCTGCGTGTACGTGTCGGCGCGGGCGCCTGGCGCGAGCAGCAGCGCCAGGCACAGCGCGAGGAACAAGCGTTGAGTCTTCATTCGCAGTCTCCTTTCGTCGTTGAATCCATCAGGCAGGCGGCAGGTGCAGCAGCGCTCGCACGCGCACCGCTTCGTGCACGTCGAAGCGCTGGGCGATCAGCCGTGCGATCGCTTCGTCGCGTTGCAGCGGCGACAGCTGCGGTGCGGCCTGCAACGCAGCGATGTCGCGCCGCGCGGCCTCCAGGCGGCGCTGCCAGTCGGCCCACGCCGCATCCTCGGCCTGCAGCCGCGCGCGAGCGTCGGCGCTCAAGGTGGCGGGGTCGATACGGGTGGTGAGCGCGCCGTCCACCGGCGTGCTGTCGCTGTTGATCAGCGTCTGCAGCTGAGCATCCTCGTCGGCGAAGAAGGCCTCGGCCATCTGCTCGCCCAGGATGCGTCGGCGCACCGGCTGGCGCTCGGCCAGCGCAGCGGCAAAGCTGCTGCGGTCGCCGATGCGCACCGGCGTGTGGAAGGCATAGCGCTGCAAGGCGACGTAGCGCTGCCACGCGTCGAGCACGGCGGCAGCGCCGGCCGGCCCCACCAGTTCGCGCACATCGTGCTCGATGAAGGCCGTGATCTCGTCGATGCTCGCTTCACCGGCCAGCGTGAGCAGCTGGTCGAAGCGGCGGCGCAGCGCGATCGTCGGGTGCAGGCGGCCTTGGCCGTCGACGTCCCAGCTGCCGTCGAGCTCCGTGCCACGCAAGGAGCTCTGGCCGGCCATCCAGTCCGCGAAGCGCGCCGGGTCGTGCGACGTCAAGGGTGCGGGCACGGAGCCGGGGGCGAGGGCGTCGGGGCGCGTCGGCGCAACGGGCGGGATGCGTGCGGCCACCAGCGGTCGCTCCGCACGTGCCACAGGCACCGGCGCACGCGACGCCCAGCCGGCGGCCAACAGCAGAACGCCCACGCCCGTCAGCAGCCCCGCAGACCATCGCCGATCCATCACGTCGCACCTCGCCAGACCGAAGAAGTGCGATTGAGAACCACTGCGTGGCGCAGTGGATCAGGGTGATCCCCGCGCTGACCGGCAGGGCCATCACTCTGGCTCGCGCAGTCAAGCGGACGAGGCCAGGCGAGCGGATTGCTTGCGGCGCGCGCGCTGCGCCATCGTATAGACGACCAGCGCGGCAGCGCCGGCGGCCAGCCAGGCCAGCAGGTAGGCCGGCCCGGCGGGCAGCAGCGCGAGCGCGCCATACAGCGTGACGAAGAAGCAGGCGAAGCCGTACACGCCGCGCGTGAAGCCCGCGATCAAGGCCACGGTGGCTGCGGCGCCGTAGCGCGGCAGCGTGAAGCACGGCAGCACGTTGCCCGCGATCGGCAGCGCCAGCATCAGGCCGCTCAGCATGGCCGGCACCAGGGCGGCGCTGCGGATGATCGCAAAGGCCATCAGCACCGCCGCGAGGACGCGCAACGCGAGCTCGACGCGCGGGATGTGCACGGCCGCCACCGCACCACTGACGCGCGGCATCACCAGCCCCACCAGTGCGGGCGCCGCCAGCGCCAGCAGCAGCACGACCGGCGCGGGCTTGCCGATCCAGCTCAACGCGGCCCCGGCAACCAGGAACGCGACGTTGGCGGCCAGCAGCGCCACCGGCCAGCGCCAGCGCGTGGCGCTCCACGCAAAGGTGGCCATGTGCACCATGGCCGCCGGCAGGCACACCAGCGTGGCCAATGCGATGGCCCGCGCCTGCTGCGGCGTGGACTGCCAAAGCACGAAGCCCATGATCGGGCCCGCGATCACAGGCATGCCGGCGATGGTGCCGCCCACGGCATGGCCGAAGCGGCGCGCCGCCAGCGAGGCCAGCAGCACCGAGGCGCCAACGAGCGCCAGCTTGAACAGCAGCAACAGCATCAGTGGTCGATGCTACCGGCTCGCAAGGTGCTCAACCGAGCGCGTCGACCGGGATGCCGTAGCCGCCGCCGCCGGGTGTCTCGATCACGAAGGTGTCACCCGGCTGCATCTCGGCCGAGCCGATGTGGTCCAGCGGCTGCACGGTGCCGTCGGCGCGCTCGACCCGGTTCACCCCCACCGCACCCGGTTGTCCGCCGGCCATGCCGAACGCGCCATGGTGCCGGCCGTTGCTGAGGATGGAGGCCGTCATCGGCTCGAGGAAGCGCACTTTCCGCACGCCGCCGTCGCCGCCGCGCCAGCGCCCCGCGCCGCCCGAGCCGCGCCGGATCTCGTAGCTTTCCAGCCGCACCGGGAAGCGGAACTCCAGCACCTCGGGGTCGGTGAGGCGCGAGTTGGTCATGTGGGTCTGCACCACCGACGTGCCATCGAAGCCTTCGCCGGCACCGGAGCCGCCGGAGATGGTTTCGTAGTACTGGTGCGCATCGTTGCCGAAGGTGAAGTTGTTCATCGTGCACTGGCTGGCCGCCATCACGCCCAGCGCGCCGTACAACGCGTTGGTGATGCAGGTGGAGGTCTCCACATTGCCGGCCACCACCGACGCCGGCGGCAGCGGGTTCAGCATCGAACCCTCGGGGATGATCACCTGCAGCGGCTTCAGGCAGCCCGCGTTGAGCGGGATGTCGTCATCGACCAGCGTGCGGAACACGTACAGCACCGCAGCCATGCACACGGCCGTAGGCGCGTTGAAGTTGTTGACCAGTTGCGCCGAGGTACCGGTGAAGTCGATCACCGCGCTGCGCTCGGCGGCATTGACGCGGATGGCCACGGTGATCTGCGCGCCGTTGTCCAGCGGCAGCGTGAACGCGCCGTCCTTCAGGCGCGTGATCACGCGGCGCACCGATTCCTCGGCGTTGTCCTGCACGTGCCGCATGTAGGCCTGCACCACCTCGAGCCCGAACTGGGCCACCATCTTGCGCAACTCCTGCACGCCCTTCTCGTTGGCGGCGATCTGCGCCTTCAGGTCGGCGATGTTCTGCTGAGGGTTGCGCGACGGGTAGTCGCCGCTGCCCAGCAGCGCCAGCATCTCCGCTTCGCGGAACACGCCGCGCTCGACCAGCTTGACGTTGTCGATCTGCACGCCCTCCTCCTCGATGCGCGTGGAGAACGGCGGCATCGAGCCGGGCGTGGTGCCGCCCACGTCGGCATGGTGCCCGCGCGAGGCCACGTAGAAGAGGATGCCACCGCCCTGTTCGTCGAACACCGGTGACACCACGGTGATGTCCGGCAGGTGCGTGCCGCCGTGGTACGGATCGTTCAGCACGTACACGTCGCCCGGCTGCATGCGACCGGCATTGCGCTGCATCACCGTCTTGATCGACTCGCTCATCGAGCCGAGGTGCACCGGCATGTGCGGCGCATTGGCGATCAGGTTGCCGTCGGCGTCGAACAGCGCGCAGGAGAAGTCGAGCCGCTCTTTGATGTTCACGGAGTACGCGGTGTTCTGCAGCTGCAGGCCCATCTGCTCGGCGATGTTCATGAACAGGTTGTTGAACACCTCCAGCATC
>CAMLIZ010000003.1 GCA_946480245.1 uncultured Pseudomonadota bacterium | reverse complement strand
CAGTGGGCGTCACTGAATTCGAGCCGCGGGGCGCCAGGTCCCCAGTTCTCGCCGCGGTGCAGCCACCGGTTCATGCGCTCGGCATAGCAGTTGTCGCAGCCGCCACCGCCCGTCGCGGCTATCGACACCCGCGTGCAACCCTCCCACGGTGACCATGTGCGGTCGGCCCACTCGATCTTCGTGTTCTCAGCCACGGCTGTCTCCCTGCAGGCTGACGACGACCTTGGCGAAGCGAATGCGCCCCAACGCCTCCTTGTGGTGCTCTGGAAGCCACAGCGCGAGATAGGCTTTCCTCGCCGCACGCCGCGTGCTTCGGATGCATTCGCTGTGAATCCACTCCGACCGCTCGCCGCGAATGATCGGAGCCCACATCAGTACCGGTCGAGCTTGTCGCATCACTCGCCTCCCTGGCCTGCTGGTGTGGCCTGCTGCTTGGAAGGCGCTGCGGAGAACAGCAGAGAGCCCTCCTCCCAGTAGAGGGTGGTCATTTCGTGGCCCCAGTCCTATCCGGGTAGTTGCGCTTGTGCCAGTCGAGAAACGACCGCACCGCCTGCAGGTAGGCCGCGCTTGGCGTCTTCGTGTTCTCCTGGCCGGGCGCGTACGAGCGCCAGATGGCGTTGCGGATGTCGATCGGGATGCTGAACCAGTGCGGCCTGCAGGTGAACAGCGCCGGCTTCACGCGCCTCGTGCAGCCCGGCCAGTGGCAGGTGTGAAGTGGGTCAAGGTTGGCGGCGCGCCGCACGTGGTCGACCTTCTCGGCGATCGACTGCTTGGCCAACTGCTCGCGTGCTTCCTTGTAGCCCATGGTTCACCCGGCGAAGTGCTTGTTGAAGATCCGCTCGAGCACGCTGATCTGCCGCTCGCTGAGCGAGCCCGTGTTCTCGCCTTCGTCGGTCTGCTCGACCACCGAGGCGATGAAGTCCGACTCCCACTCGTTGATCGAGGTGGTGTCCTGCAGGCCTGCAACCCGCTTGACCATGGTGTTCAGCGTGGTCACGCCTGCGGTTCCCGGTAGTGGGGTTGCTCGGCGCCTTCGTGCTTTCCCTTGATGCTCTCGGCATACCAGCGGCCGACGGACTTGGCGCGCAGAAGCGCGTCGTACTGGTCGACGCTCACGTCGGGGTAGTGATAGACGCCGCCGCCGGTGAACTTGAGCGCGAGGGTTTGCGTGGCCGGGTCGTACCCGTGCGCGGCGATGGCGCTGCTGACGCAGTGCTGCAGGTCGATCTTCAGTGGCTTGGTGGTGGTGTCGGACATGCTTGCCTTTCAGTGCTTGATGGACTTCTTGTCGGCCTCGGCCTTGACCGCCGCGTCCAGCAGGTCGTCCAGCGCCGTGCCGCGCATGGTCACGACGGCGAGCCCGCTGTCGGTGTGCGCGATCGACACATTGGGCTTCTTGCCTTGACACTTTGCGCAGCGCGCGCGGTGCTTCATCAGCGACAGGCGGCCGAGCTGGAGGGTGGTCTTGAGGTTCATGTGATGGTGTGGGTCAGGGTGGGACGGCTGCCCGACGCTTCGGTGCAGCGCGGCTATAGCAGGGAGGAGGTTGCCGCTCGGTCGTCCCGAACTTGTTGCGTTACAGGCTGCCCATTTGCACCGGCACCTCGCCGACGCCTTGCTGCACGTACTTGATCAAGTCGCGCGCGGCCTGCTCATGCGCCTTGTCAGGGCGGATGAGCTCGTACCAGAACTTCACGGTGCCGCTGGCGATGCGGTAGCGCAGCTTGGCCTTCAGCAGTTCTGCGTTCTTGGAGCCACGGAACACGGGCAGGCCCAAGTGGAACTCGTCGAAGACCTTCATCTTCTCGATCGTGGCCGCGTCGTCGGTGCCCACGTAGCTCAACTCGACACCTCCGCTTTGCAGGCGCACAGCGGATTTCAAGGTCTGGTCCTGGCGTGCCTCGAACTGCGTGGCCATTTGCAGCATCTGCTCGCTAGTCGGCGTGCCGCTGATGTCCAGGTGGTTCTGCTCGAGGAACAGCGCGAACTCGGCCTGCGGCTTGATGTCGTGGTTGTTCTTGGTCCAGATGCCCCACTCGACTGACAGGGCCGGTGTGTAGGACGCCTTGTGGCCGCGCCACGCCGGAGCGCCGGGCGCGTGCTCGTCGAACACCGCGGTGAACGACAGCGCGTAGGAGACCGGATCGAACTTGCACCAGACCGCGCTAGCTGCGGTCTTGAAGCGGTTGACGTAGGCCACGAAGCTGTCCGGCTCGTCCATCGTCGCGGCGCCGACGATGCGGCGCGGCGCCGGCGCGAACTTCTCCAGGTCGATGCGTTCGAGCTGCTGGTTCTTCGGCACAGCCACCATCAGCAGCATGCCGTCGATTCCGGTCGACTCCAGCACCTTGGCCTGCGGCAGTTCGCGCGCCAGCGTCTGCGCGATGTTCTCTTTCTCGATGTCGGGCATGGGATCCTCTTGGGTAGTTGAGAAGGGTGGTGCGATGGGCCGTCAGGTCCCGGTGCCGCGCACCGGCGGCCGTTCGTCGCCGACCTGCCGCAACTCCAGCGAGCGCTGCTTCGGGTTCTGGTGGGTGAGCACGCCTTCCTCGGTGACCCAGCGCATATCCGGGTCTTCCTTCAGCTCAGGCAGCTTCGTGGTGCACGTCGGAGCGAACGAGACCATGCCGCCCGATGCGCGCTTGACTTTCACGTTGATCGTGAGCGAGCCGGCGCCGCCCTGCTGCACGGCCTGCAGCAGGGCCACGAGCTTGGTGCTCACCTCGTGGCCGAAGGCGCCGCCTTTGAGGCCGCCGATTTCAAAGATGCCATCCATGTGGTTCCTTTCGTGGGGTGGCTGGGTGATGGGCCGCTACGCCCGAAGGTTGAAGACGGACGCGTTCGGCGCCTCGCGCACGCGGTGCTTCTTGCGAGCGATCCGGTTCGCGTACCCGCGGGAAATGCCGTACAGCTTCGCGACTACTCCGCGGTCCGCGCCGGTGTTGATCAGGTCGTGCACCTTGCGTGCGTCCGAGTCGCTCAGCTTCGAGCGCTTTCCGGCGGCGACCGACTTCGCGATGGACTGCAATGGGCCGTTGATGTAGCCGTGGGTGTTCAGCCAGCGCATGTATTGCGGGCCGTCCATTTCGACTGCGCAGTACGGGCTGACGCACAGGCTCTGCTGGCACTTCGCGATCACGAACCAGCCGGACTTGGCGGCGCGGCCGTTCAGCATGGCGAATGCCTCGCGTCGCACCACGACCTGCTTTCCGTTGTTGCGCGCGATCGGTGAGCCTGTTCCCGTGGTTCCCTGCTTCCACAGCCAGCAGCACGCGCCCACCTCGTCGCATCGGCTGAGGATCACCGGAAGCGTCAGAGCGATTGGCATTGCGCCTCCCGGTGCTCGACCGCCTGCTGCACTGCCTCGATGGGCAAGCCCAGGGCGACCGAGGTGCTGTGCACGGCCTCGTCCAACGTCAGGCCCGCCACCATCAGCTCCGCCACGCGCCGGCGCACGGTTTCGATGGGCACGATCACGAGCACACCTCCGCGACGGCTTGCTGCAGTTCGGGCGCCAGGCGTTCGCACAGGGTGCGCGCCACGGCCCACCACTCCGGGCCCATCTTGGGCTGCGTGGGGAACGACGTGCCGAAGGCCTGTTGCACATGCCGCACCAGTTCCAGCGCGTTCCCCAGCAGGTCCTGCAGGTCGATGGCGTCGCCGGTGGGCAGTGGCTCGTACAGCACGATCGGCCCGGGTTCGACTGCCTCGCGCTCGCTGGTCTCCAGCGCCCCCAGGTCGATAGAGAAATCGGGGAGTTCGGCGCCATCAGCGGGGCCCGCGGCGGCGGGTTGCCCTGCGCCCGTGGGTCCGCCGACCGGGCTGGCAATGACAGGCGCGCCGCGGCCGGTAGCGTCGGGCGTTTCCGCCTCTGCCTTCAAAACCTGTTGCGGGGCCTGCGCTGCGGAATTCAGCGTGGTGGGTGGAGCAGGCAGGCTCGTGTGGTCCTGCGAGACGGGACCGCTGCACCCGTCCGGCTGGCATTCAGATGCGCGGCATCCGTCCGCCTGGCCCTGGCCCGTAGCCAGCTGCTCCGTGATCGTGGCAGCTTCGGCCGCCTGCGCCGCGGCGCGCTCTTGCTCCGCCTGCGCTTCCTGCTCGCGCCGGCGTTCTTCGGCCCTCGCCGCAAACCACTGACGTTTCAGAGCTTCGTGCTCCAACGCCGCCGCGTGCATCTTGCGCATCTGCGCCAGCGCGCCTTCGTGTGCCTTCACCACTTCGGCGCCGAGTTCCTCGCTGTAGACCGTCCGCTCCATCAGCGCAATGCGCTCGGCCACGGCCTCCGACGTTTCGCCCACGCAGGCGGACAGCTGCTCTTGCACGCTGGCGATCGCGTTGATGACGCGCTGCCGACGCTCGTTCTCGGCGCGCACCTGCTCGGCTTCGACCGCGCGTGCATGCAGCTCGCGCAGTGCGGCGATGGTGTCGGCCTTGACCACGGCGGCTTCGACAGCAAACTCCTCGAACGACTGCGCGGACACGTCGATCGCCTCGACGTGCGCGATGCCGGCCGCCAGTCGCTCGGCGCTGGGCGCCTTGGCCTGAGCCTGGGCGACGTAGTTGCGCAGCGTGGCGATCGCGTCGCGGTGCTTCTGCTGGCGTTGCGCTTCGACCGCCTTCTCGGCTGCGATGGAGTCCTCGCGTGCCTTGATCAACGCATCGAGGTCGTCCTCGCGCGGCTGCACGATGGCGATCAGGCGCTCGGCCTCGGCCTCCGCGGCGGCCTTGCCGTCGTTCAGCGCCTTCTTCGCCTGGTCGCGCATGCGCTGCACCGCGAACCTCCCGTTTTCCCGGAGGTCATGGCGCGCCGCCTTCGCCTCGGTCAGGCCCTTCGGGGTCGCCACGTCGTAGGCCACGGCGCGGTACTTCTCGGCCAGCGCGCGCAGGTCGGCGTCCATCGGCGCGAACAGTTGCAGCACCGCGGCCTTGACGGTCACGGGCTGCACGGCGGGCAGTGGCGCCGGCGCGGCGGCCGGCGGCATCAGGTCGGGGAACTCCAGGGACATGATGGCTCCTTTCAGAAAAGCTCAGGCACCAGCGGCGCTGCCGCGGGCTTCGGGGTTGCAGGGGCGGGCCCGGCGGGCTCGACGTCCCACGGCGCGGCCATGTCGTCGACCGGTGCCGGCTGGCCCTGGCGGTGCAGCACGTCGAATTCGCGGATCACGTGCTCCATGTACTTGCGCGCGGCGCCCACCTTCTCGTCGATCACTTCGTCGAGCGCGCGGTCGCGCTGCACCGTCCACGTGGTCAGGCGCATGTATTCGGGGAGGTGGCTGACGAAGTGCAAGGCCTGCGGCTCGTAGCCGATCAAGTCCTCCGGCGTGTCCAGCAGCGCGTAGTTCACCTCCCACTCCTGCGCGTTCCACAGGCGCATGTACCCACGCATCTGCCACTCGTACAGCGAGTCCTGGCAGTCCTCGGTGACGATCGGAAAGGTGGCGATCGACCAGCTGCACTTCAGGTCGTGGCCGCGTGCGCGCTGCTCGTCGAACAGGTCGCACTCTCCGGTGAGCAGGCCATCGGACAGGCGCACCGTGTTCTTGGTGAGCTGCAGGCCGCGCACACGGTTGAGTAGCGCGATGGCATCCGGTTCACAGCGCAGACCCTTCTCGATCTGCTTGCTGCTGACCTCGAACTCGACGCCGAAGATCGCCTGGGCGGCCAGCGTGCGGATGAAGGTGCGCGCGCCTTTGGACAGCGGGCCCTCGGCCTTCGTGCGCGGCTCGGTCATGATCTTGCCCAGCGACGAGCAGCGGATCAGCAGGTCGGTGCTCATTGCGCACCTCCCACGCGAGCGGCGCGTTTGCGCATGCCGCCGAAATGCGGATTCATCAGCGTGCGCTGCTTGTTGGTCAGGCTGCCCCACCACTTCGTGAGGGCGTCCGCGCCTTCATCGGCCGCGGTGATGCCGTCGCGTTGCAAGCGTTCTTCTTCGGTCGTGTCCTGTTGGCCTTGGTCCTCGCCATCAGTGCGATACCCGCGCGTGCCGCGGCCGTCGTTGTCGGCGCCTTCCTGAGCGGTGCCTGTGATGCCGAGCAGCGAATGGCGCATCAGGAAGGTGGCTGACGACTGCATTTCCTGCAGTGGGTTCTTGGCGCCGCTGTCGTCCGGCGGCCCCTCCAGCATCAGCTCTTCGGCGTGACCGTCACGGTGCTCTAGCCGGCAGGTGACCTTGCACCACGGCCCCTGGTCGCCGCTGCCGCGCTGGAACTCGACGTTGAAGCGGTAGCCGAAGCCGTGGCGCGACAGTGCGGGCTGCAGCAGGTTGGCCACCACGTGGTACTCCGACTGCATGTAGGTAGGGCCGGCTCCGCCGTCGCGCTTCTTCTGCTGCACGAGGCGGGTCTTCGGCACGACGATGTTCTCGGCCTTGAAGGCCGCGAAGTCGCGCCGGAAGGCCAGCACCGCCTCGCGCTGGCGCTCGCGCTCCTGGTCCTCGCGCAGTTCGCGGCGCAGCTGCAGGAGCTCGCGGATTTCCTCCATGCTGGCGCCGCGCGCCACAGCGGTGGACAGCAACTGCACAGTCGGGTCCGATTGAGCGGGCGTCAGCGTGTTGGGTGCTTCTGGCCGCACGGCAGGCAGCGCCGCAGGCTGCGTATCCAGGTCGAGCACCACACGCGGCGGCGCCTCGATGGTTCGTGCTTGGTGAGCGTTCATGCTTGTCCCTGCTGTTGTTGGTGCGCGGGCGTGGCCAGCATCAGTTCCTGCACCCACAGGTGCGAGTGGGGAACGGGCCGGGCGCGATCGGGCACGGGTTGATGGCGCAGACCGATCGCGACGCGGCCGGTCCAGTACACGAGGCGGCCGGTGCCGGGCAGCACCACAGGCCCCGGTTGCAGAGGCGGAAAGCCGAGCGGCCATGCGCCGCTGTCGTGGATCGGCATGCTCAGCCTCCGAAGAAGACGATGGCGATCGCGAGCACGCCAACGGCGAGCATCGCAAGGGTCTCGGCGGTGAAGGGGTCGTGCGTCATGCGGCCCTCAGCAGCGAAAGCAGCGCGGCATCGAGCAGCGCTACCAGTGCGATGACGGCGACCGCCAGCACAGACCACGCGGCGCTGTGCTCGGGCTCGTCCTGGCCCAACGGCAGGCTCGGGTCAGTGGCGGCGCGCTGGCGCATTTCGTCGGCGGTCACGACTCGATCCCCGCACGGCGGTCGGCCTCGACCATCTCCACGAAGTGGTCCTTGTCGTAGCCTGCCCGGCGCTCCTGGTAGGCCTCCTCGGGCACCGGCATCACCAGCGCCTCGATGGTCTCGGCCAGGTCGCGCACGATGGCCTTCACGAGGGTCAGCTCGTATTCGAGGCGCTGCGCGGTGGTGATCGAAGTGGCGGGGAAGTGGGCGAACTCACGCTGGGTGAGCGCATGCGCTGTCTGCAGGCGCACGGCGGCCAACGCCTCCCCACTTGCCGCTTTGCGGGCGCGCAGGAGCGCCTGCACGTTGATGCCCAGACGGGCAAGTTCTTCAGGGGTGTAGCGGCTGGCGCACGCCGAGTGGCGTTGGGCCGCGGTAGCGGTGTTGCTCATGTGGACCTCCTTGCTGCTGAGGTCCAATGTAGCGAATCGCTAGATCACATGTCAAGCGTTACGCTAGAGCGCGCTACAAACCGATTACCTAATGCATTACGTAGTTCTTATGCGGGCAACAAAAAGCCCGCGCAGGGGCGGGCTCGGTTGCGGTGCCTCGCGCAGCCTACAGAGGTTCCCCGGCTGACGCTTCGTTCTCAACCTGCTCGAGCACGGCCGCGATCTTGACGCGCTGCCCCTCCAGAGCGGCGAGCAGGCCATCTTGGTGCTGCTTAGACAGCGACAGGATCTGAGTCGCAAATTCAATCAGCGTGATAGTTGGAAGCGTCAGGCTCACTTTCACCTCTCGCATCTCAGGCGTGGATTGCGTTGCGGTGGAGGTAACCCTGTGAAATGCCATTCGAGACACGGGAAAGCAGGCGTGAAAAAGCCCGCGCATGGCGGGCTTCGTTGGCGGGGGAGGGCCGGCGGCGCTACTTCTTTGCCGCTTGCGCCGGTTGCTTCGGTTTTGAGTCCATGCGGCGCAACTCGGCGCGCACCGCCTTGATCGCGCCGACGATCGGCGCGAAGTAGAGGCGCGGCGCCTGCTTCGCGGCGGTGCTGAACGCCGCAATCACGTCTTTGGTCATCCGATCATCTCCCGCAGCGCTTTGAAGGCTGTCGTCACAAGATAGGCCATGTACAGGGTCGCGTCAACGACAACGATTGAATCGTCCAAGAGCTCCAAAACCTTGAGCGTGAACGGCGCAATTCCGATCTGGCTCAGGTACTTCACGCCTAGCGACAACGCTACAGCGGGCACCGCGATGACCAGAAACAATGCGGACCCCCCGAACACGTGCCCGGCGAAGTCGGCGAGCGGCTTCCACCACGGCCGTTCGTATTCGAAGCTACTTCTTCTCATTGAGCGTCGTCGCGCAACCCGTACGTAGGCCCGAGAGAGTTCAAGACCATCTGGGCGTCGTACACCGTGCCGCTGGCCTGCGGCCGCACCTTAAAACACACGATGGTGTTCGTCGTGCTCGGCTTGGTGATCGTGAACGTCTCGCCGCCCGTGTAGGTCGTGGTGGATGAACGCGCCTTCGCTGAAGAAGCCGAGCGCTCGCATCTGAACGTTCCGGTTCTTCCACCTGATTTCGAAGAGGTCGTGTGGCCCCTTTAGCTTCCTCGCTTGTGGTTCCGTCCAGTTTCCAATTCCAGTTGTCCTCAGGTAGCGCACCTGCGCCTGAAAGTACTGACTGTTCCAGTCGTCGAACCGGTCCACCTTCTCCTGTACCTCCCGTCTGCCCGTGGTGAAAGGTAGGTTCTGAACTTCCAATTGACTGTATCGCAATTTTGCAATGCATCACCCCTTCGACCAAGGGGAATCTTCACTGCGGTTGTGGCTTTCTTCCTGTTCACTTGCCGGCCTTCGCGCGTCGCGACAGCCGACACTGTTCCCACTCGAAGCGGTCCTTTATGGCGCCCGCCTCGATGGTCTGCCACTGCATGTTCGATGGTTCATCTACCCCGCCAGCGCACAACGGCACCCGATGGTCAATGACGTAGCCCGGGCATGCGCCTCGAAGGCGGCCGGTGGCCGGGCAGGGGTGGTGGCGCTGGAACTCGAGCTTGGCGGCGTGCGAGCGCGGGGCGCGCGCCAAGCAGGGTATGGCGGCCACCATCAGGGCCAGCGCCAGCGCGGCCGACTTCACTTCCAGTGGGTGGCCAGCACAGCCAGCACGAAGAAGGCGATGATGCCCAACGCGATCAGCGCCGCGGGGTGCATCGGCTTTGCTGGCTGCGCGGCTCGCACCTTGGCGAGCTGGCCCAGGTACTCGTTGCGCAGTTGCTGCGCGCGCCAACGGACGTAGAGCGCGGCCGCTTTCGTCTCGTCCCCGTTGGTGCGCGCAAAGGTCTTGGCCATCAGGCCTGGCACCGCGGTGCCGTTCTTCAGCTCGGTGGCAGCGCGCTCGAAGAACACCTCGTCGTTCATAGCCGCTTCGCATTCCAGATCATCACCACCCGCCCGAGCACCTCGAACTTCTCGCGCTCCGCCTCGGTGATCGTGTAAGGCTCGTACTTCGGGTTGTCCGAAATCATGCGGATCTCACCGGACGGGCGGCGCTGCAGGCGTTTGATGTAGAGCTCGTCGTTCAGCGCAAGCACGTACACGGCATCGAGCTTCACCTCGCGAATGCCGCGGTCGACCAGCAGCAGGTCGCCGTGCTCGAAGGTGCCGGTCATCGAGTCGCCGTAGCCGGTCAGCAGCGCGAGGTTTTCGACTGAGGAATAGGTGGCGTTTCTGGACAGCCAAGAGCGGCTTACGGTCATGCTGGACACAACTTCGTCGTGCTCCGGCGCGTACAGGCCACGGCCCATCGAGGCCGCCGCGTTGGTCAGCGGAACCTGGATGTCGTCTGCCCGTGGCTGCAGGGCCGGTATTGTGGTTTCTCCCCGGCCGGCAGGGTAAACGACAGGTCCTTCAGATATGTGTGGTGGAAAGCCCTTAGAGTGACCTAGTTCACTCTGCTCGTCGCCGGCGTCAAACCACCCTCTGCCGAGCCGCATTGCATCCTCGATCGACCGGGCCGCGCGGTCGCCAAGCGAGCGCGGGTTTCCTGAGGGGAGTTGCACCCCCTTCAGGATCTGATCGAGCGTTTGCCAGTTGAGCCCGGCGACATCGGCCAAAGCCCTGATCCCCCCCGGCGTATCGCTAGCGAGCGTGCGCAGTTTGCGCAGCCGTCTTTCGGCGCGTGTCTCCATGCCAATTTCTAGCATATTGCTAGAAACGGTCTCTAGCGCGTGTAGCGGAACGCTTGACACGATCTAGCGAATCGCTACAGTAGCGGGCATGGACAAGCTACCCAGCCCGACAGAACGCAAGCGCCTTGCCGAACTGGCCGGCATCAACGAGCAGTTCCTGTACCAGTGCCTCACAGGCCGCGGGACGTTGAGCGCGAGCGAGGCCGTGCGAGTGGAGGAGGCGACCAACTTCGAATTGCGTCGCTGGGACCTCCGGCCGAAGGACTGGTTCGACATCTGGCCCGAACTGATCAACGCAAGGGGCGCGCCGGCTATCAAGCGCACCGCAAAGCAACGGCGCATGGATGAGCGGCGCCGCGCCGCACTGTCGACTGCCGAACCGCGTGCCGACAACGAGCACGCCGCCGGCGCGGAGCACAGATCCGGCCGCGACCGCCGCTCTGGCCACGACCGTCGCATCAACGACACCCGCCGCACCGAGGACCGCCGGGAGCGTTGAAACGCGCCTCGTGCAGTACCTCGGCAGCCAGGAACTCGTACTCACTGACCGTCATGGCAACCACGCGATCAAGCATTTCACGCAAGGCCAAGGACGCCCAGGTTTCGGCGGGCAGCGGAGCAGCGGGGGAGCGGTCAGCCACGGAGAACCTCACTTCGGTCGCGTTCAGTCGGCCCACGTCGGCACCAGCCTTGGAAAAGAACACCGTCACCGTGAAGGCGCTGATCAGCGACAGCATGGATGACGACTTGCGCCGGTTCGCGCGAGACAACGGCTTCACGTCCACCTCGGACTGTGTGCGCGAAATCATCCGTCTGGCTCTGTATGGGCGTGAGCATGTGCTCAGTCTCCACCAGCGGAGGGTGGACGCACTGGCCAAGAACCTGTCCGAAACGGGGCAGGCGCGGAGCCCTCTGTGAGCAAGCGGCGCCGCATCGTCGAGCAACTGAACCCGCCGGCACCGCCGTGCTTTGGCAGCCGCCTCACGTGGCTGGAATTCTGCGTGAGCGCCGCCGAGGAACAGCGCGAAGCGCGCCACCCCGGCCCGCTGCTGTTTGCGCCCGGGCAGCCCGTGCGCATGAACGAGGCGTGGGACTTCTGCGCCGACTGCCACAGCACCTATCGCCGCCAGATGGCGGCCGAGCGCCGCTGCATTCCCGACTGGCTGAAGCGCCAAGTGCCGACCCTGACCGATGTGGTCGAGAAGAACGAGTTTCAGGAGACAGCAACGTGAACATCCCCATGAAGTCGATCAAGCCGAGGGCGGATCACCTCGCGTTCCGAAAGGCGCTCGAAGCGGCGGTAGCAGAGCATGGGAAGTCCCTCGATGCGATGGAGTTGCTGGCGCTGCTGGCGCACCTCGTCGGCCAGGTCATCGCCCTTCAGGACCAACGCACCGTCACTCCGCGGATGGCGATGGAGGTGGTGGAGTCGAACATCGAACTCGGTAACCGCGACGTGGTGGATCGGCTGGTGCACCAAACGGGGGGCACGGCGTGATCACACCGCAGTTCTTCCTCCCGCTCGCGCACGAACTCGTTGTTGACCTCTTCGCCGGCGGCGGCGGTGCCAGCACCGGCATCGAGCAGGCGATCGGTCGCCACGTGGACATCTCGGTGGACCACGACCCCGATGCGATCGGCATGCACGAGATGAACCATCCGCAGACAAAGCACTTTCTGTGCGATGTCTTCGAGGTGGGCCCGCTGGAGGCCACCGGCGGCCGACCTGTCGTCTACCTGCACGCCAGCCCCGACTGCACCCACCACAGCCAGGCCCTGGGCGGCCAGCCGCGCAGCCGCAAGATCCGCGCGCTGGCCTGGGCGGTGCACAAATGGGTGGGCAAGACGAAGCCCAAGCTGGTGACGCTGGAGAACGTCAAGCAGATGATGCTGTGGTCTCCGCTGATTGCGAAGCGCGACAAGGCCACCGGCCGCGTGGTGCGCGTAGATGGCACCGTGGCCGCCAAGGGCGAGCGCGTGCCGGTGCAGGAGCAATGGCTGGTGCCGGACCCAAAGCGCACGGGCCGGAACTGGAAGCACTTCATCGACGGCCTGCGCGCGATGGGCGCCACCGCGATCCAGTGGCGCGTCATTGTCAATGCAGACCTTGGTGCCCACAGCACCCGCGAGCGGCTGTACGTCATCGTCAGATTCGACGACGAGCCGATCGTCTGGCCGGAGCAGACGCACGCGAAAAAGCCAAAGGCGGGGCAGAAGCGCTGGAAGCCCGCGGCCGACTGCATCGATTGGAGCATCCCCGGCCGCAGCATCTTCGGGCGCGAGAAGCCGCTGGCGGACGCCACGATGCGCCGCATCGCCCACGGCATGCGCAAGTTCGTCCTCGAGGCGCCCGAGCCGTTCATCGTGCCGGCGACGCACACCGACGCCAGCAACCGCACGCGGCCACTGAGCGATCCGATGCCGACCGTGACGGCGGCCAACCGCGGCGAGCTGATGTTGCTTGCCCCCTCGCTGGTGCCGGTCACGCACACCCGCGACGTCGCCTTCGATCCACGTGATCCGCTGCGCACGATCACGACCGCTAAGGGAGGCGAGACCGCGCTGGCGGCCGCCACGCTGGTGCAGATGGGCGACGGCGAGCGCGAAGGGCAGGCGCCGCGTGTCCTCGATCTGGAGCAGCCGCTTGGCACCGTCGTCGCGGGAGGCCTGAAGCACGGCCTCACGACCGCCTTCATGGTCCAGGCCAACGGCGGCTTCAACGACACCCCAGCGCGCGACCTACGCGATCCCGTGTCCACGGTCACCACCACCGGCAGCCAGCAACAGCTGATCGCGGCCCACCTCACTGCCATGCGTCGGCACAGCAAGGGCAGCGACGTTCGCGAGCCGGCGCCCACGGTGACGGCCGGCGGCGAACACCACGCGCTCGTGGAATACCACCTGAGCAAGGAGCAGGAAGAGGGCGCATTGCGCCGCGCGGCCTTCCTGATGCGATACCACGGCACCGGCGGCCAGTGGGCCGACCTGCGCGACCCAACCACAACCGTCACGACGCACGACAGGCTCGCGCTGGTGACCGTGTGGCTCAAGGGGGAGCCGTGGGTGATCGTGGACATCTGCCTGCGCATGCTGGTGCCGCGCGAGCTCTACAACGCGCAGGACTTCCCGGCCAGTTACATCATCGACCGCACCTCTAGCGGCAAGCAGCTGACGAAGACCGCGCAGGTGCGCATGTGCGGCAACTCGGTGTCTCCTCTGCCAATGCGGCTGATCGTGGCCGCGAACTACTGCGAGCGCCAGGCGCTGAGGAGGGCGGCTTGAACGTCCTATTCGCCACGCGGGCGCGTGCGCGCCACCTCGGCGTGAAAGTTGGTGGCGATCACCTGAGCCAACCGCACGACGACATCGGCGGCCATCGACATTCCCTCGTCCTGAAGAATTTCAGCGGCCTGCCTCATTTGCACGCGGGCCAGCGCTGCGGCGCGCTGGTTCTTGGCTTCCATCGTGCCGGAGATTCCTTCTTCGCTCATGTTCCAGGTCCTTGGTTGAGAGCGGGAAGTATCGACCAAAGGCGCGGGATGGCACGCGCATGAGCGACTACGAAACCTTCCTCCGAGCCAAGGTGCAACTGGCCGAGGCCTCGGGCTTCGACATCGACCCTGCGGAGGTGAATCCAAGGCTGAAGCCCCACCAGGTAGCGATCGTCGTTTGGATGGTGGCTGGCGGCCGGCGCGCCTGCTTCGCGGCCTTCGGGCTCGGCAAGAGCGTCATCCAACTCGAGGCCGTGCGCCTCACCCGGGCCCGCGCCGGTGGAATGGGCCTGATCGTGATCCCGCTCGGCGTGCGCCTGGAGTTCATGCGCGACGCCGCCATGCTCGGCATCACGGTGAGGTTCATCCGATCCATCGAGGAGGCGGACGATCCCGAGGGCATCTACCTGACGAACTACGAGACCGTGCGCGACGGCAAGCTGGACCCGCGCCTGTTCTCAGTCGCCAGCCTCGACGAGGCAGCATGCCTGCGCGGCTTCGGCGGCACGAAGACTTTCCGTGAGTTCATGGCGCTGTTCGCCGGCGACGACCGGCGCGACCACATGAACCAGCGCGTGCGCGGAGGCGCGGTGCCGTATCGCTTCGTGGCCACGGCCACGCCAAGCCCGAACGAGTACATCGAGCTGCTCGCCTACAGCGCATTCCTGGGGATCATGGACGTTGGCCAGGCCAAGACGAGGTTCTTCAAGCGCAACAGTGAAAAGGCCGATCAGCTGACGATCCACCCGCACAAGGAGCGCGAATTCTGGCTGTGGTGCGCGAGCTGGGGATTATTCGTGCAGCGACCCAGCGACCTGGGGTTCAGCGACGACGGCTACCGGCTGCCCGAACTCGACGTGCGGTGGCACGAAATCGCCGCCGATCACGCGCAGGCGGGAGCCAACCGAGACGGGCAAGAGCTGATGTTCAAGCAGGCAGCGATCGGCGTTGTCGACGCGGCACGCGAGAAGCGCGAGAGCCTGCCGGCGCGCCTGGCCAAGTTGCTGGAGCTGCGCGCCGAGGCGCCGGCCGAGCATCGCGTACTGTGGCACGACCTCGAGGACGAGCGGCGCGCGATCGAGCGCGAAATTCCGGGCGTGGCCAGCGTCTACGGCAGCCAGGACCTGGAGGAGCGCGAGGCGATCGTCTCTGCCTTCAGCGACGGCCGCCTGCAGGAGCTTGCCGCCAAGCCGGTGATGCTGGGCAGCGGCTGCAACCTGCAGCGGCACTGCGCGTGGGCGATCTTCCTGGGCATCGGCTTCAAGTTCAACGACTTCATCCAGGCCATCCACCGCCTGCAGCGCTTCCTCCAGGAGCGCCGGGTACGGGTGGACCTGATCTACACAGAGGCCGAGCGGGAGGTGCGCCGCCAACTCGAGCGGAAGTGGCAGCAGCACGTAGAGCAGATGGACAAGATGACCGCCATCATCAAGGAATTCGGCCTCAACAAGGCCGCTATGGCCCACACGCTCACCCGCAAGCTCGGCGTCGAGCGTGTCGAGATCCGCGGCGACGGCTACACCCTCGTCAACGAGGACTGCGTGCGCGAGACGGCCCGACTGGCAGAGAACAGCGTGGGTCTGGTGCTGACCAGCATCCCGTTCAGCACGCAGTACGAGTACTCGCCGAACTACGCAGACTTCGGACACACCGACACCAACGACCACTTCTTTCGGCAGATGGACTACCTGACGCCGCAGCTGCTTCGCGCGCTGCAGCCGGGCCGGATTGCCGCCATTCACGTGAAGGACCGGATCGTGCCGGGTGGCCTGACCGGACTCGGCTTCCAGACCGTCTATCCCTTCCACGCGCGCTGCATAGAGCACTACACCCGCCACGGCTTCGCGTACATGGGCATGAAGACGATCGTGACCGACGTGGTGCGGGAGAACAACCAGACCTATCGCCTGGGCTGGACCGAGCAGTGCAAGGACGCCACCAAGATGGGCGTGGGCATGCCGGAGTACCTGCTGCTTTTCCGCAAGCCGCCGACGAGCAACGAGAAGAGCTACGCCGACGTGCCGGTGGTTAAGCAGCAGACCGATGTGCTCGATGACGATGGCCAGCGCGTGCCATACCGCAAGGGCAAGCCCCTCGCGAAGCCGGTGCGACGGGACCAGTACTCCCGCTCACGCTGGCAGGTGGACGCTCACGGCTTCGCCAGGTCCTCGGGCCGGCGCCAGCTGAAGCCGGAAGAACTTCTCGAGCTGCCGCACGACGCGATCTTCAAGCTGTTCAAGGAGTACTCGCTGAGCGAGCTCTATGACTTCGAGCACCACGTGTGCATCAGCGAAGAGTTGGAGGCCGTGGGCCGGCTGCCCACCACCTTCATGCTCCTGCAGCCGCAAAGCTGGAGCGATGAGGTGTGGACCGACATCACGCGCATGCTGACCCTCAACGGTGCGCAGTCGGCCAAGGGCAAGGAAATGCACCTGTGCCCGATGCAGTTCGACATCGCCGACCGCGTGATCAACCAGTTCAGCATGCCCGGCGAGGTGGTGCTGGACCCCTTCGGCGGGCTGATGACCGTGCCATACCGGGCCATCCTGGCCAAGCGCCGCGGCTACGGCATCGAGTTGAACCCGGCCTATTTCGCTGACGGCGCCGCCTACTGCGCGGCCGCGGCGCGCCAGATGGCAATGCCGGACCTGTTCGACGCGTTGGAGGCGGCATGAAAACCAACGTCAAGCGAGGGCGCGACTACAGCCTGCAGGAGTTGTCGCGCCTGACTGGCCTTGGCGTGAACGTCATCAGCGGCCGCTGCAACGAACTGCGCGCGGCGAAGCACCTCGAGTTGGGCCCGGAGCGCAAGTGCAGCCTGACGGGCCGCACGATCCACCCGGTGCAGCTGCCAGCGCTGCCGCCGATTCTCGAAGCGGCCAGAGCATGAGCGAGGCAGGGTTGCCGGCTCCGCCGTATCCGCCGGACACGCTTGCCAGAGGCTGGCGCTTCGAGGTGGACATGGAGACCTTCAAGCGCTCTGACACCTGGAAGAAGGCGCGCACCGGCGCGCTGCGTGGTGCGCTGCTACTGCTGTGGGCCGAGGCTTGGCAGGAGCAGCCCTGTGGCACGCTGCCTGACGACGACGAACTGATCGCCCTGATGATCGACATGCCGGCCGCCACGTTCGCCAAGCACCGCGAGGTGCTGCGCCGCGGCTGGGCTCTGGCCAGTGATGGGCGGCTGTACCACGAGACCATCACGAAGCGCGTGCTGGCCATGCTGGAGAAGCGCGCGAAGGACGCGAAGCGCGCCGCGAACAACCGGGCACGAAAGGCGGAGCCCCCAGACAGTCCACCCGCAGTCACTACTGCGTCACGCGTGACACGCAAGCGACCCGCCCGTGAGTTCGACACCAAGCACCAAGCACCTATAACTTCTGCTCCTAACGGAGCAGCGGCGACTGGCGCGCCGCCTCCGGCTCCCCCACCCCAGGAAGAAACCCTGGAGCAGCGCATCCGCCGAGAGGTCTGGAGCGAAGGCCGCCGTCTCCTCGTGGAGAAGGGCGGGGCGACCAGGGAGCGCGCCGGGGCTTACATCGGCGAGCTGGTCAAGGACTACGACGTGGAGACCGTGCTCGACGCGGTGCGCGCCGCGGTGCGTGAGGTGGCGGCCGAGCCGTTCGCCTACCTCAAGGCCGCCTGCCAGCGGCTGAAGGGCGAGCGCGCCACGGTGGCCAGCGACGCCGCGGAGAAGACCTCCGCCTACCTCGAAGCTGAGAAGGCACGCGAGGCCACGCCCCCACCGGAGGAGCTGCTGAAGCGGGTGGGCAAGGCCGTGAAGACCATGGAGGGCACGCCGGCATGACACACCGTACCGATCGCGTCTGGATCCCCGACCACGAGGCACGCTGCGTTCCCGAGAACGAGTGCCTGCAACGGGAAACCTGCGCACGCTGGCTCGCGTCGCTGCCGCCGAGCGGGGCCACGATGCAGGGCGCAGGCCTGCCGCCATCGTGGTCCCCCGACCGATGCATGCACCACTGGCCCGTGAGTTGGGCCAAGCCCCCCGCCCCTCAGCAGAGGCGCGTGGTCAAGCCGCCGATCAAGGGCATCGCATGAGTGAAATCGTGCTCGTGCGCCAGGACGCAACGGACATCCCCGAGGCTGACCGCGAAGCCGCGCGCCGCGTGCTGTGCGGGGCGATCGACGGCCTGGGCGAGAAGGGCAAGCGCCAATGGCGCCGCCTGCTCAAGGACCTGTTCGCGATGGAGCCCGGCGAGTGCATGACTCTGCAGCGCAACAAGCAGCGCAGCGGGCCGTTCCATCGGCGGCACATGGCGATGGAGCAGCGCTTCTTCGAGGCACAGGAGCGCTTCACCAGCTTCGACCCGGGGTTCCGGGACTGGCTGAAGATCGGCGCCGGCCACTGCGAGTGGGTGCCCGGCCCGCGCGGCGGCATCGTGCCGATCCCGCTGTCGATCAGCTACAGCGACATGGACGAGGACGCGATGCGCGAGTTCCACATCGCATGCGTGGCGTTCCTGCGCCAGGACTACGCCCAGAAGACCCTGTGGCGCCACCTCACCGTGCTGCAGCGCCAGGAGATGGTGGAGGCGCTGCTGCTGGAGTTCGGCGAGCCATGACCATCGAGCAGACCCCGGACCACTGGACCGAAGCGCAGCAGGAGCTGTTCGTACGGCTGTTTCGCCACATGGCCGCGCACCAGGCGCTGTTCCTGCACCCGGGCGTGCCGCCGATTCCCGACGAGCTCTGGGCCACCACCTGCTGGAACGCGGCATGGATGGCCGCCCGCTTCAGCATCCCCGACGCGCCGCTCGCGCTGCACACGGACGAGAACGGGACCGTGATCGCGGCCGAGGTTCTTCCGGGGGACATGAATTGAAGCGCTCCCCGCTGCAGCGCAAGACGCCACTGCGCGCCAAGCGGCACCCGCAGCCCACCGAGCGTGGCCGCGCGATCCTGGCCGGCACTGCGCCGAAGATCCGCATCGACATCGACGACGGAATGCCCAGTCGCGCGCTGCCGCAGCCGATCCCTCCCGAGCACCGGCGCGCCGCCACGATGGCACCGTGTCACATGCCCGCCGCGCCGATCGCCAAGCAGCCGGTGCACCGCGACCGGCGCCTGCGCGCCAGCGCGCGCGACGAGACCTGCCTGATGCGCCTGCCCGATGGCTGCCTGGGCAGCATGCCCGGCGCAGTGATCGCCAGCCACTACCGCGGCAGCGCCGGCGGCAAGGGGATGGGCCTGAAGGCCAGCGACCACGCGATCGCCTACGCCTGCACGCATTGCGACGCGGTGTACGACGGCCAGCGGCCGCCTCCCTCCGGCTGGACAACGGAGCAGGTGCAGCTCGCATGGCACGAGGCGCACATCCGCACGCTGCTGCGACTGCGCGGGAAAGGCCTGCTGTGACCACCTGCCTGACCTGCGCCCGCGCCGCGCTGCGCGACCCGGTGAACCAAGAGCGCGACAAGCACGTGCGCCGCCTGGCCGCGCTCGGCTGCATCAACTGCACATTGAGCGACCTGCGCGCCAGCTTCCACGCAGCGGACCACACCTGCGAGGCCTGGACCCCGGCACCCGAAGCAACCCAACGCAACCGCCAGCAATGGGCGGCCAAACTCCAACCCGCATGACGGAGAAACCCATGCAGATCAACCCGGAAGAACTGAACAAGGTCATCGCCTTCCAGGCGCACCAGATCATGACCCTGCAGTTGGAACTCGCGAGGCGCGACCAGCAGGTGAGCCAATTGGGCCAGCAGAACGCCGACCTGCAGCGCCGGCTCGACGCGCAACAGCCCGCAACCAACGAGCAGGCTGCCACATGAACGAGGTGACGGTCTGGCTGGCGCTCGACCTGTGCCCCAAGCCCGGCACGCCGGTGCCCACCGACGGCGTGTACATGGACGAGATCTTCCTCACGCCAGGCCTGAACGGTGAGGGCTGGTCACGCGACTGGAAGGTGTTCCTCACCGAGCCCGAAGCGCGCGCCTACGCTGCCTCCGAGGACACGATGAACCTCGTCGTGATGCCTCTGATCCTCGAGGGGCGGCCAACGCCTGAGACAACTCGCGGTTGATTTCCGCAGCTTTCCTCTGACGATTTCCCACGCAAGGCCCACACCGGCCGAGCGCTTGTCTCCCGACGTTGAACGACGTCGTTGTGCCCCGGGCCGGCAAGGGTCCGGGGCCTTCTTCCAGGGAGGCATGAACACGGGACACGTCGATGGGAAGCAAGACGCCACGCAGGAGTGGGGCGCCGAAGGCCGACAAGCCGAAGGCACCCGCCAAGGCCAAGCCGGCCGCTAAGAAGCCTCGCCGCACAGCGGCAGCACAGGATTCCACCCCCGAGCGGGCGCCAGCCGCCAAGAAGGCGCCCAAGTCACAGCGCAAGTCCCCCGAGCCGGGCGCGGCCAAGAAGCCGGCGCGGGGGCCCAACCTGAAGAAGCAGGCCTACGACGAGCTCAACAGGGCGATCGAAGAAGGCCGCGCCGAAGGCACAGCGGCACGCCTCCTGAAGGCCGAACCCGCACCTGACCCCGCCCAGGGCCTGACGCCCATGGAGCGCGCCTTCCTTCGGGAATACCTCAAGGACCCCAAGCGCAACGGCACTGCGGCATGGCGCAAGGTCTCCCCCGACTGCACCCCGGGTTCGGCCTGCACGCAGGCATGGGCCACCTTGCGAAAACCTGAGGCACAACAGGCAATTGCGCAGGCCGACAAGGCCCTGCAGGAGCAGTTCGACATCGACCGGGCGGCGCTGCTGAGCCGCTTCCTGTCGATCGCGCTGGCGGACCCGAACGAGCTCACCCAGGTGCGTCAGGTGGCGTGCAAGAACTGCTTTGCGGGCGAGGTGCCGAAGGCCAAGCCGCTGGACGGCCTCGAGGATCCGCTGGAAGGCACGCCCAACATCTGGACCGAGCCCGACCCGCACTGCGAGACCTGCAACGGCGAGGGCGTGCCGCGCATGTACCTGGCCGACACCCGCAAGCTGTCGCCGCAGGCCCGGGCGCTGTTCGCCGGCGTGAAGACCACGCGCGACGGGGTGCAGATCGTGACGCACAACCAGCTCGAGGCGCTGGTCAACGCCGGAAAGATCATCGGCGCCTACGAGCTCGACAACGCGCAGAAGTCCCTCAGCGCGGCCGAGTTGCTGCGCGCGATGTTCGCGGGCCTGCACGGCGCCACGCGCCTGCCCATCGCCAAGCCGACGAAGCAGCCCGCCGGCGCGCCAGCCAGCGGCAATCCGCTCGTGAAGGGATAGTCCGTGAACCCGGTGCTGCTCGCCTGGTACATCGTCTGGTTCGGCTGGCTGCACCGGCCCGCGCCGGCGCCCCGCGACGAGCGAGGGGATGCGTGACGTGCTGACGCCATCTGCCGTGGCGCGTGCGCGCCGCCTCGTAGGCATCCCTGACGCCGGGCCCTGGCGGTTCGTGCTGCAGGCCCACGAGGCCGCCGATCACGACCAGGTGCGGCAGCTGCGCTCCGAGTTCCCCGGCATCGTGCTGATGGTCGTGGTCGACGGTGGCCACGCCCTCGCGCCGGTGCCGATCGAAGTCGAAGAGGTACCAGCGTGAGCGCGACCGCAGAGGACCTGCGCGAGGTGCTCCTCGACGCGGCTGCCGCGGCCAACGCGACGCCGGAGCAGTGGGCCAGCCTGGAATGGCGCCTCGACAACCTGTACTGGATCGTCGACAAGAACGCGCAGACGGTGCGCTTTCAGATGAACGCGCAGCAGCGCGCGTTCGTGCGCCGACTCTGGTACCGCAACCTGATCCTGAAGGCGCGCCAGCTCGGCTTCTCGACGCTGATCGCCATCCTGCAGCTGGACCAGGCGCTGTTCGTGCCGAACCACAACGGCGTGGTGATCGCCGACACGCTGCCCAACGCCTCCAAGCTGTTCGGCAAGGCCGAGTTCGCCTACGACCACCTGCCCGACCTGCTGCGACAGGTGCTGCCGATCCTGGAGAAGAACAAGGGCAGCAAGATCACGATCGAGCACCTGGAGGACGGCAGGCCGGCGCACAGCACCATCAGCGTGGGCGTGAGCGCGCGCGGCGGCACGGTGAACCTGCTGCACGTGTCCGAGCTCGGCAAGATCGCACTGAAGTTCCCGCAGCGCGCCGAGGAAATCAAGACCGGCGCCCTGCCGGCGGTGCCGCGCGACGGCATCGTGGTGATCGAGAGCACCGCCGAGGGCGCGTTCGGCCTGTTCTGGGAACTGTGCGAGCCAGCCATCAAGCGCTGGCGCGAAGGCACCCCCGAGACCGCGCTCGACTGGCGCCTGCACTTCTTCCCGTGGTACGAGGCCGAGGAGTACCGCCTCAGCGAGGAAGACACGGCGCTTGTGGAGATTCCCGCAGCGCTGACCACCTACTTCAACAAGCTCGAGGCGGAACTCAGCATTCGCCTGGACCCGCAGCAGCGTGCTTGGTACGCCAAGACAGCCGAGACGCTGGGCGGGAAGATGAAGCAGGAGTACCCCGCGACGCCGGAGGAGGCCTTCGAGCAGGCCATCGAGGGCGCGGTGTACGGCGAGCAGATGACCTGGCTGCGCAACAACGGCCGGCTCGTCGACGCGATCGGGGTGGACCCGAGCTACCCGGTGCACACCTTCTGGGACTTCGGCGTGTCGGACATGACCGCCATCTGGTTCATGCAGTACATCGGGCTGCAGTTCCGCTGGTTCTACTACTTCGAGTTGAACGGCAAGGGGCTGGGCTGGTGGTGGCGCGAGTTCCTCGTGCCGCACCGCGCGCGCCACGGATACCTGTGGGGCAAGCACTACCTGCCGCACGACGCCGACGCGGAAATGCTCGGCGAGGGGATCGAGACCAAGCGCCAGATCCTCGAGCGCCTGGGGTGTGGTCGCAATGACGGCGGGCGCATCGTGGTCGTGCCGCGCATCGCGACGATCGGGCAGGGCATCGAGTTGACGCGCACCGCGCTGCACGGCAACCACTGGTTCGACAAGCGCCGCCCCGACTACAGCAAGGGCGAGGACCTGGGCGCCGGATACGGCATCAAGTGCCTCGACGGCTACCAGTTCGTGTGGGACGACAAGCGCGGCGTGTGGAGCAACGAGCCGCTGCACAACTGGGCCAGCCACGGCGCCGACGCCTGGCGCCAGCACGCGCAGGGCTGGAGCAACACCGACCTGTCGGCCAACAACACCAGTTTCACGGCGTTCAAGAAGCGCCAACGGAGAGCCGTATGAGGATCACCGCGCATGCAGCACGCGCGCTGGACTTCGCCCGGGCGCTGTCCACGTGGTTCGCCACACGCCGTCACCGCGTGCCCAGCGAGTGCCGCGCCGCCTTCCTGGCCGGCATGGAGGCATCGAGCGGCTACGAGGAGGGCTACCGCGCCGGCTTCAGTGCCGGCCGCTGCGATGGCGAGCGCGCCGGGTACGAGCAGGGCACCTATGACGCACGCGTGGCGCAGCAGCTCGCCGACACGCTGGCCAGCATCCCGGGCCGCCTCGTCGACTGCGACGTGCGCAACGACCGCGGTGAGCTGATTGGCCGCTTCGACCACGACGGCGAATACCACCCGATGGCCCGGCCCGTCCCGGTGCTGCGCACGCAGCCCGCCGTCTTCAACCGCAACCGCTGACCATGCACGTTTCACCTGTCCTCGACCCGCACGGCCGCCCGGTGTTCTCCGCCGGTGGCCGCCACTCGTGGAAGACACGCCAGTTCAGGGACTTCATCGTGTCCTTCGAGTGGGTCATCGGCAACGGCCGCAAGCGCCACGCGCCGTGCATATGCATCTGGCGCGCCACCAACGTGTTCGCGCCCGGCGACGGCGAGAACCGAGGGATCTGGACGATCGGCCGGCGCGGCTACGAGCGGCTGCTCGGCACGCGACGCGGCGACAGCGTGCGCATCAGCGGCGATCCATCGCCGTACCTGTGGCAGGAGGCCCAGGCCGCACTGCCGATCCTCGGTTTCGACCGCAACGACCGCAACGCGCTGCGCAACCTCGTCGATTGCGTCATTCACTGCGCCGACGACTTCAACCACATGCCCGTCACCCCGTCATGGCTCATGCGCAAGGACGCCGCGCGCGCCATGTGGGAGGTGAAGGCGATCAACAAGGCGACGGGCAAGACCCTGAGCGAAGCCGAGGTGTGACCTGATGGCCAAGAAGATCAACGCCCGTGACCAGCAACTGCCTCGCAAGGGCAAGGCACTGGACCCGGAAAACCCGATGAGCCCGCCAAGGGCGATGCGGCGCAACAAGGTGGCCGCGGCCGCCCAGAACACGACGCAGGACATCGCCTACCGCGACATGCCACCCGCAGGCGAGGAGCCGGGCAACGTGCGGCCGGGCGTGAACCCGGACGAGGCCGCACGCGAGCGGTTCAACCGGCGCAAGGACTGGTTTCTGGCGGAGGCCTACCGCCAGGCGCCGAACCGCGTGCGCATGGCCAAGTGCGAGAGCTACTACGACAGCGAGCAGTGGACCTACGAGGACGCGCAGATCCTGCGCGATCGTGGCCAGGACCCCATCGTCTACAACGAAATCAAGCCGACGATCGACTGGCTGATCGGCACCGAAAGGCGCGCGCGCATCGACTTCGTGGTGATGGCCGAAGACGAAGGCGATGAGGCGGACGACGACGCTGCGCTGAAGACCAAGGTGCTCAAGTACCTGGACGACACGAACCAGGCGGCCTTTGAGCGCTCCTGGGCGGCTGAAGACGCGTTCAAGGCCGGCATCGGGTGGATCGAGGTGGGGGCGCGCCGCGAGAAGGGCGCCGCACCGGTGTTCGTTGGCGCCGAGTCGTGGCGCAACATGCTGTGGGACAGCATCGGAAGCCAGCGGCGCGACATCCAGGACGGCCGCTTCGTGTTCCGCATCAAGGTCGTTGACGACGACGTGGCGCTGGCCCTGTTCCCGGACAAGCGTGAGGAGATTTCCCGCTGCGTGCAGACCGGAGACGTGCTGCAGGTGTTCAGCGAGTGGATGGGCGGCCTGGGCACGCTGATCACCGGACTGGACAACTTCAGTCCGCTGTCGGACCCGCTGGACGACGTGACCGCGCGACCGGTGGACATGTTCAACACGCGCAAGCGCGTGATGCTGCTGGAGTGCTGGAGCAAGGAGCCGGTGCAGCGCAAGCCCGGCGAGCGGGGCCCGCTCGAGTTCCGCATGCACGTTTCGATCATGACCGAGTTCGACACGCTGCTGGAGGCGCCGAGCCCGTACAAGCACAACCGCTTCCCGTTCATCCCGGTGTGGGCCTACCGCAACCGCCGCACCGGGCTGCCGTACAGCCCCATCTGGCCGCTGGTCGGGCCGCAGGACGGCTTGAACAAGCGCATGTCCAAGAGCCTGTTCGAGGCGAACTCCAACCAGGTGGAACTGGAGGCGGACGCCGTTGACGACGAAATCATGGACATCAACGAGATCCGCGCCGAGTACAACGACCCGAACGGCATGCCGGTGTTCAGGGCCGGTGCGCTGCAGGGCAACAAGGTGCGGCAGGTGCAGCGCGGCGGCGCGATGCAGCAGCAACTCGAGCTCGGCAACGTGGACCGCCTGACGATCCGCAGCATGTCGGGTGTCAACGGCGACAACCGCGGCGAGAACTCCAACGTCACCAGCGGCAAGGCCGTGCTGGCGAAGCAGGACCAGGGCTCGCTGCTGACCGCCGAGTTGTTCGACAACCTGCTGTACGCCCGCAAGATGGAGGGCGACCTCACGCTGTCGGTGGTGGAGCAGTTCATGGTGGAGCCGCGCACCATTCGAGTGGCCGAGGGCATCGGCAAGGGTGAGCGCATCAAGGTCAACCAGCCGCAGGCCGATGGCTCCTACCTGAACGACCTGACGGCACGCCGGGCGCACTTCGTGGTCGGCGAGCAATCGTGGAAGCAGGCCTACGCCGAGGCCGCCTTCGAGTCGTTGCTGCAGGTGCTATCGCAGCTGGCCACCGCCGCACCACAAGCGGTGATCAACCTGCTGGACCTCGTTTTCGACATGCACCCGACGCTGCCGAAGAAGCGGGCGATCGTGCAGCGGATCCGCTCGATCAACGGGCAGACCGACCCGGACGCCAAGATGACGCCGCAGGAAGAGGCCGAACAGCAGCAGAAGCAGGCGATTGCGCAAGCGCAGTTCGAACTGCAGATGTCTCAGATGAAGGCGCAGGTGGCCGAGGCGCAGGCGAAGGGCCAGAAGCTCAGCGCCGACGCGATGCTCACGCAGATCACGGCCATCTACGAGGCGGCACAGGCGGCGCAGGTGCTGTCGGCCCTGCCCACGATCGCGCCGATTGCCGACGAGCTGCTGCGCTCCGTCGGCATGCGCGACCAACCCGACCCGGGCCAGTTCATCGACCAGCCCACCGACGCGCCGCTGCGCCCCACCGGCCCGGACGGTCAGCCGGTCGCCGCGCAGGCAGCACCGCCAGGCGGCGCGCCGGACACACAGCAGATCCCCCCGCCACAGCAGGGTGACGGGGCAGCAGCCGGCCACCTGGCTGGCATTCACACCCCCGCGCCGGACGGCGCACACCCAGGAGCACAGTGATGGAAACCCAAGACACGACCACCGATGCGCAGAGCGTCGCCACTTCCGATGTCGGCGCCATGCCGGCCAGCCTCACCGGCCTGACCGTCGCACAGGCGAGCGAGACGCAGGACCAGCCTGCCGCAGAAGCTCAGAGCGGGTCCGTGGCGCCGCCGCCGCGGGTTCCGACTGAAGGCGACGCCGTTCTGTTCTGGCCGCAGAGCAACTACCAAGGCAGCTACCCGATCGCTGGCTCGATCACCAAGGTGTGGAGCGACACCTGCGTGAACCTGACGATGCCGACCAGCGATGGCTCCAACTACGAGGCGTGCAGCGTGTTCCTGGCTCGGCCTGGGGCCGTCGCGCCGGCGGGCTACTGCGCTCGCCTGGTGGACGAACTGCAGGGAGAAATCCCCTTCGTGGGCGTCTACGGCGTCTCACCGCAGCCGAAGGGCGTCGGCGTGCCGATCGCAGCCGACGGCAGCCATGTCAACGAGGCGCCCGTGATCGGCGTGGCGCGCCTGGAAGACGCCCGCGCGCTGCCCGAGGTGCCGGAGGACGAGCAGCACGAGGACCACGTGCCGCCCAGCGACCGCCACATCGGTGACTTCCTCGACCACGACGGTCGCGTGATGCGCATCGTGCATTGGGGGAGGGCGCTCGCGAAGCGCGCCATCGCGTCCATCGCGCACGACGACTGAAACCACCACCACCAGTCACAAGGAGTTCGATCATGGAAGGCGTGACCAGAGCCGACGGCACCGTGCAAACCCTGCCGCTGTACCAGTGCCACAAGCGTGTGCGCGCCTGCCAGATCGCGCGCCTCGAGTACGACGACAACACGGGGCGCTACACGCTGGTGCCGGTTGAGCCGTACCTCGACCCCTTCACGCTGCCGGCCAGCTACGTGTCCAAGCACAAGCCAACGGTGGGCGGCTACTTCGTGCAGTACCGGGACGGCTACATGTCGTTCAGCCCGATCAAGGAGTTCGAGGACGGCTACACGGCCATCGACCACATGGTGCAGCAGCGCGAAGACCTGATGCAACAACTGGCCAAGGTCAATGCGGCGATCGAAGCCGCGAAGGAAGGTAAGAGAGCATGAACCAACCCATCAAGCCCACGGGTAGTTTCGAGAACCCGGCAGACAAGGCCGTGCTGGCCGCGCTGCCGCAGGACGCCGACGAGCGCAACGCGTTCCTCGACGGCGACGACACGGCTGACGCGCCGGCGGCAGCGACAGCCGAAGCGCCGGCGCCTGCAGCAGTAGCACCGGCGCCGGCTGCCGAGGCAGCAGAAGCCGAAGTGGCCGCAGCGCTGAAGAACGCGCCGGCCGACGAGCTCGACGATGACCTCGCCGGCGCGCCTCCGGCGGCGCCTGTTGAGGCGGCAGCGCCAGCGCAGGCCGCCCAGGCGGCGCAGGCTGCTGCGTCTGCTGCACCACCGGCTGAAGCGCCAGCGGCGCCCGCTGCGGAGGCGACACCCGCTGCTGCACCGGTGCCGCAACCAGCGCCGGCGCCGCTACCGTACAAGACGCGCACGCCGGCCGAAATCCAGGCCGAGCGCGACCGCCTGATGGCCGAGAAGGCCGAGGCCTTCGAGAAGTACTCCGACGGCAGCCTGACGCCCAAGGAGTACATGGCGATCGACGCGAAGGTCAGCGACGGTATCACCGGCCTGGCAAGCGAACTGGCGCTCATGCAGGCCAACCAGCAGCAGGCGATCAACTCGGCGCAACAGGCCATCCATGCAGTCAAGGTGCTGGCCAAGACGCAGGGCACGGTCGACTACGACGCCGACGAGGAGGCGCGCACGCTGTTCAACGCGACGGCGGAGGCGCTGGAGAAGGTGCCGAGTTTCGCGGCGCTGGACAACGACACGTTCTACGCGCGGGTGCACCAGCAGGTGCTGGCGCTGCGTGGTGTAGCACCCACAGCCGCCCCGACGCCGGCACCGGCGCCTGCCGCGACTGCCGCGCCCGCGGCGCCGGCCGCGGCGCGCGCGATGCCGGAGCCACCGCTGACGTTGCGCGGTGTGCCGGCGGCCTCAACGTCGAACACCAACGGCGGACTGAACGAGGAGCTGGGGCGGCTGAGCGGCCTGGACTTCGAGCGCCGCATCGCGCAACTGCCGCGTGAGCAGCGCGACGCCTGGATGGACAGCTGATGCCACTACCGAACGACCGCCGCCGGCAGGAGCGCCGCGGACTTGCCACCGACATGCAGGTGGGCGAGAGCCTGACCCTGGAGGCGCTGCACGGCACCGGTGTGCTGCGCCTGACGCTGGACACCAAGGCCGTGGGCCTGCTGCCGGCCGGCGAGTCGTTCGACAGCGTGGAGATCCACCTCACGTTGAGCCACAAGACGGGGCAGCTCGCGCGGGTTCGCGTCGAGGCCCCGCCCAGCGTGCGCGTGGCGTTGCCGAAAAAGGCCGCAGCCTGAAACTCGAAACTCGCAATCGCGGTTGAGTTTTTCAAAAACCCGGATACCTTTCGCGTGCACGCTGAGTTTTCAGCACCTCACCCGCCCGAGTTTTCGGGCTATCGGACGCGCAGGAGTGCGTCATGCCATCACCAAGGAGTGAAGCATGGCTCGCACCACGATCCTTCCGACCGATCCGAACAAGCGCAAGGCTTGGTCCGCTGCAGTCGCCAACGACTCGGCCAAGGACCAGTACTTCTCCCGTCTCGTGGGCCCCGAGGGCTCGCGCAGCGCCATCATCCAGAAGACCGACACCGAGAAGGGTGCCGCTGACGAAGTGGTGACCGCGCTGGTCGCCAAGCTGCGCGGCGCACCGATCACCGAAGGCCAGAAGCTCGCCGGCAAGGAGTTTCGCCTGCAGCACGCATCGCACACGATGCGCATCAACGAGTTCCGCCACGGCGTGAACGTCGGCGCGCGCATCGACCAGTCGCGCGTGGGCTTCAACCTGCGCCGCCAGGGCCGCGAGAAGCTCACCGAGTACATCAAGGAGATGTACGAGGAGGTCACCTGCATGGCGCTGTGCGGCTCACGCGGCGTTGGCACGGAAATCCAGCACTTCGACACGAACTACGCCGGCTACCCGAACGCGCTGCGCTCGCCGGACGCCGCGCACTACTTCGTCGGCACGGACAACACGCATGCCAAGGCGACGCTGGTGTCCACCGACAAGATGACCCTGGCCACGCTGAACAAGCTGCGCACCAAGGCCAAGAAGATGCTGGGCGGCCAGCCCGACAACGCCGTGAAGATGGACCCGGTGCGCAAGGGCGGCCGCGATGTCTTCACGCTGTCGGTGTGCCCCGAGGTCATGCAGGACGTGCGCGACGACTCGGGCGCGCAAGGCTGGTTCGAGGCGCAGAAGGCGCTGACCGCAGCCGTTGGCAAGGAAAGCGAGATCTTCAAGGGCGGCGCCGGCATGTTCAACGGCGTGCTGATCGACGAGATGGAGACTTGCATCAAGTTCTCGGACTTCGGTGCAGGCGCCAACGTGCCGGCCGCACGGTCGCTGTTCCTGGGTGCCAACGCCGGCTTCATCGCCCACGGCACCAAGGGCCAGGCTGACGGCATGACCGTCACGCTCGACGACGACACGGACGACCGCGGGCACGACGCGATCCTGTACTTCGAGATGATCTTCGGTGCCGACAAGTGCCAGTTCAACGGCATGGACTTCGGCATGATCACCGTGGACACCGCGTTCACCGCGGCGGCCTAAGCCGACAGCGACCCAAGGGGCCGCTTCGGCGGCTCCTGAGCCCAAACCACCACAGGACTCCAGGAGCACAACATGGCACTCCGCAAATCCACCCAATCCAACAACCGTGCGGCCGCCGTGGGCGGCGACAGCGCTGCCGATTCCGTCGTTGCAGTCGCCGAGCATGTCGTCGTTGCCGGCGCATTCGCGCTCAACGATGTCGTCGAAATGCTGGCCATCCCGGCCGGGCACGTCCCCACCAGCCTGAAGGTGGTAAGCGACCAGATCGACAGCAACGGCGCCCCGACGCTGACGCTGACGTTCGGGGTCATGACCGGAGAATGGCTGCAGGCCACCGTCGGCAACGACGGCGTGACTGCGCGCACTGTGGGCACCGAGTTCGGCAATGCGCTCACGACGGTGGGCCGCGCCGCCAGCGTGGTGAACCTCGACACCGTGACCGGCCTGCAACTGGCTGCATCGAACGTCGATCGCTCGCTGGGCATCAAGGTGAGCGCGGCTGCCGCCACGCTGGTGGCCGGCGCCAAGATCCGGCTGATCGCGCACTTCGCGCCTGTGCCGGTCGGCATGGCCAGCGGCTCGTAATCGCCGTGGGCGCGCGCGGACCCAAGCCGGGCTTCAAGGCCCGGCGTGCCGCCGAAGCCGCGGCACGCGCAGCACAGGGACAGGCCAGCCAGCCTGTCCCCGCGCCCGCGCGCGTTGTGCGTCGGCCGAAGGAGGCGGCGCAGCCATCGCTTTGCGAGCGCGTCGAGGACCTGGCCGCGCTGCCGGCCGCGCATCGCGAGAACCCGGAGAAGCTCGCCGGCGCAGCGCTGCGGCACCTGGCGCACCGGCGCGGCATTTCGCGCAGCGAGGCCGATCGGCTGAGCGACGTGAAGCTGCGTGAACAGCTGCGTTACCTCGCCTATCAGCAATACGAGGCGGCCTGATGGCGGCCACCACCTACACCGTCCGCGAGGCACTGCGGCGCGCTTCTGTCCTGCTCATGGACAGCAAGCCGCAGTTCAAGCGCTGGTCCGAAGCGGTGCTGGTGGACTTTCTCAACGACGGCCAAGCCGCGATCGCGAAGTACATCCCGACCGCGTGCTCGCGCATGGATGCGATCAAGCTGCGCGCTGGGGCCCTGCAGTCGCTAGAGCAGATCGCGGCGGCTGACTGCAAGCCGCAGGATGGATCGGTTCCAGCGGCACCGATCATCGGCAACTCGCTGCTGAAGCTCGTGTGCAACATGGGTGCCGACGGCGCCACCGTGGGCCGCGCGCTGCGGTTGATCGACCAGGCCAAGCTGGTGGAGGTGGACCCGCTGTGGATGACCACGGCGAAGGCCAACGCCACGCTGCGCGAGTACAGCTTCGACCCGGAGAACCCGCGCCTGTTCTTCGTCAACCCGCCGGTGCCCGCCGCATCGACCGTGTGGGTGCTGGCCTCGTATACGGCCCAGCCGGTGAAGGTGGCTGATGGCGGCGTCGCTGGTTCCGAGCGCTACGTCCCCTCAGGAGCTGGCGAGAACGACAAGCTCACGATCGCCGACGTGTTTCTCGACGACCTCGTGAACTACGTCGTCGCGCGCGCCAACTTCATGGCCAACGAGTGGGCCGACGGGCAGAAGGGCGTCGCCTTTGCCACGATGTTCGTGCAGTCGATCAACGCCCAGGCCACCGCACTGACCGGCGTGAACCCGAACCTGCAGCGGCTGCCGTTCGCGCCGACTCCCGCCGGAGCCGCCAAATGACCTGGGACGAGTTTCTGCCAGAGGTGCTGCGCTACGCCAAGGGCTGCCCCGAGGCGCTGGCGCTCGATCACGTCGTGAAGGCTGCGAGGTATTTCGCGCGCAAGACGCGCGTGTGGAACCTGCAGCTCGCCGCCATCCCGACGATCGTGGATCAGCCGGCCTACCCGCTGACGCCCGTGGCTGGCCAGAGCATTGCGAGCGTGCTCACCGTGTTCTTCGACAGCGCGCGCTACGTGGTGCGCGGTGGCGCGCTGGGCCGAGCCAACGTGCGCGATGGCACCGGCAACGTCGCGGTGTTCGATCCGAGCACCTCGGCGCTGACGCTCACGCCGGCTCCGGGCTACGTCGGCTCGCTGTACGTCGACGTTGCGGTCCAGCCGACGACCGATCAGGCCGCTTCCTCGTGGCCCGACTGGCTCGAGGACGAGGCTGAATTCATCGCGGCGGGGGCCGCATCCACGCTCGCGTTGCTGCCCGGGGTGACCTGGCGCGACGCGGCGACAGCGGCCGAGAGGGCGGCGCTGTTCAACAACCGCATCGCGGTGGTCGCACAGAGGGTGTCCAGGACGCTCATTCCATCCGACAAGGCGGCCACGGCGGTGTACTTCTAAGGCAACACGATGAAGCAGTTGGGAATCGTGGACGTACTGAGCGCACAGGTGGCCACCCTGAAGTGGCAAGGGCACGGAGTTCTGCTGCGGGTCGTGGACGATCCAGCGTGGCCGCTCTACACGTGGAGCCCGGCCGTGCAGCAGTACGTGCAGATCGGAACGTCCCTTGCCGGTGCGAGCGGCACATCGGTCGGCGGTCAGGCCCAGGACCCGACGGCCGTGACGTACAACGCCGACGGCAGTGTCGCCAGCTACACGCTGAACGGGCTGAACTGGTCGATCGGCTACAACGCCGACGGTACCGTCGCCAGCGAGACCGCCGGCGCGCTGGTCAAGACGTACAACTACGCGTCGGGCAAGTTTTCCGGCATGTCGGGCGCGGTCAACGCAGGTGAGACGCTGGCCTGCACGCTGTCGACCCTGCCGGCCAACACGCTGGCGGCTCCAGGCGATCGTCGGTTCGTGTCGAACGTGGGATACCACGCCTACGGCGCTACCGACGTTGGAAACCTGGGCCACCTGTTCGAGTTCGCCGGGCTCACCGGGTCGGGCCGATGGGTTCCGTGCGGCGCCTTCGCTCTGCACAAGCGAGTGGGAACGATCGCGGCGCCAGTGGCATCGCTGTCGAGCGTGAGCGCGGGCTATCAGCAACTTGTCCCAACGGGCGGAATTGCGCTGATCCCACCGGAACTGCTGGTAACGGGGAACCATTTCCGGGTGACGATGCATGCGCACCGCACGGGGGCCGTTGCCGCGGCAAACCTGTTCCCCAAGGTAGGCCAGGCGGGCACCTCTGCCGACACGTCCACGCAGTCGGTTTCCCTGTCGGGGAACAACACCAGCACGCGCGTGCAGTTCGACCTGTGGGTGACCAGCAGCACCACGGTGCTCGTGACCGGCTCGATGAACAACGGATCGAACTCCGCTGACGGCGGCAACGGCGCGCAGGAGCTGGCCATCAATGCAGCGAACCCGCTGTACGTGCAGTGCGGCATCAGCGCGGTGTCCGCCGGCGACGCATACCAGCTGCTGGCGCAGATCATCGAGATGGTGCCGTGAAGCGCTCGGTGCTCATCGACAACCTGAAGCGCGCCGCCGATGCGCAGGTCCTGTATCGCCGGCCGAAGGTGGCGGCGATCGACTATCGCAACAGCGCTGGCAGCTTCGATGCCGCCACGCTGGCGGCCCAGTCCAAGTACGAGTACGTGCTGCGCAACATGAGCAGCACGCAGGCCAGCGGCGCATCCGGTACCGACATCGGGCGGCAGTTCATGCAGGCGCTGAAGGCGGCCAACCCCGCCATCAAGGTGGGCCAGTACACGATCCTGTCGCAGCAGGCAGTTGCGGGCGCCGACTACACCGCGATCTACAACGCGCTGAACTCTGGCGGCTCGGACGCAGCCAGCTGGTGGGTGAAAGCCGCGGGCACCGCAACGAAGACGCGCGCCGACCTCGCATATGCGGCCTACGAGGTGAACCAGACCGACTACCCGGCGCGCGACGGCAAGGGAAACCGGGCCATTCACGCCATCGCGCAGGGCTATGTCGACAACTGGCTGAAGAAGCTGGGCGACGCCGGCGCTCTGGACTTCGTATTCAACGACAACGTGTTCGTGGGACCGCACAAGGACCTCGACGTGCCGCTGAACCCGCTGTGCGGGGACTACAACCTGGACGGGGTGAATGACGACCCGACGGACGCCACGCTGAAAAGCGAGTACCGCAAGGGCTACGTGCGCTACTGGGCGGCGCTGAAGGCTCGGCTGTTTCCGGGCCTGCGGATCGCCGCGAACACGGAGCCCGACAGCACGACGTTCATGGCGTCGGTGAGCACGGCCGAGCTCTCCGGTAAGGCTGACATCGGCCTATTGGAGGCCGTCGTCGGGCGCTCCTACAGCATCGACACCTACAACTACTTCTCCAACGTGATGACGTGGTACCGCAGCGTCATCGACAACGTGCGGGAAACGGCGTTCCTGCTCATCTACATCGATTCCAACAACACGATCGACGCGCTGCGCAAGAGCCGCTACGGCCTGGGCATCACGATGCTGGACAACGGCCACTGCATGCTGGCCGACGAGCCCGGAAAGCTGAGCGGCTCCGGGCAGACCATGCGGCAATTCTGGGTCGACGAGTTCGATCAGATGATCGGCAAGCCGACAGAGGCGAGGCAGACCGCCGCACGCAACACGGGCGTGTGGGCCGGCAAGGGGTTATGGGCACGAGACCACGAGAACGGTCTCGTGGTGGTCAACCCCAGCGACAACCGCGGCAAGTGGATGGCCAACGTGGGCACCGTCACGCTGTCGCGCAGCGCCGGTGGAGTGGTGCGCCTGGACTGGACCAACTGGAGCGCAGGCAATCACGGCGCGGCGGTAGGCGACAAGGTGTGGATCGACGAGACCACCGGTGACGGGGGCAGCTTCAACGGCTTCTTCACGATCAACAACACCGGCGCCACCTGGATCGAATGGTCGCAGGCCGGCAACACCATCACGCTGAACAAGCCGGTCGGCTTCTTCCGACTGCAGACCTCGGTGGACCTGTCCGCGCTGGGCCTGCGGCGCTTCCTGGGCAGCCAGGACGCGCACAACAACTACGACCAAGGGACAAGCCAGAACGACGGCACTGCCGTGACGACCCTGAAGCTGTGGGCGGGTGACGCCATCCTGCTGCTGAAGGCCTGAGCACCTCAACTCGACCCCTTCGACCATGAGAGCCACCAACATGACGGAACCCGCAACCTCAGCGGCAGCGGGCATCGCTGCCTGGAAATTCGGCCTCCTGGCCAAGATCGGCACGCTGCTCGGCGTGGGTGGCATCGGCGGCCTTTTGGTCGCCGCGGCAGACACCGCGCACGTGGTGCCCGACCGCGCGCAGCGGCTGAAGCTGACGTTCGTGCAGTTCGTGGCTGCCGGCGTCGTGTCCATCTCGTGCACGCCGGCGACGATGCGCTGGCTCGACGCGATGTTCGACTGGATCAACCTCGCGGCCTGCAGCAACTGGGACGAGTGCTTCCAGTCATGGGCCGAGCTCGCGCTGCCGGTGGGCCTGCTCTACGGCGCGCTGTCCTGGGGAATCATCGGCATGCTGGTGAAGCTGCGCATCATCGTGCGCGACCGAGGCGCCGACGCCATCGCCGCCCGAGCGGGTCTCGACGACAAGGCCGGCCCGACATGACCATCGACGCGCTCACCTGGCTTACCGTGCTCAAGGCGTGCTGCGTGAGCGCCGAGACGGCGGCCGCGTGGGCGCCGGTGTTCGAGCATCACGTGCAGCCCTGGTGCTTCAGCCAAGGCAAGCGCGAGATGGACGATTTTCTGGCGCAGGTGCTCTACGAGACAGAACTGCTCGAGCGCCTCACTGAAAACCTGAACTACCCCGCGCCGCGACTGCAGCAGGTGTGGCCCGAGCGCTTCCCGGGCGCGGCCGAGGCGATCCGCTATGAGCACAACCCCGAAGCGCTGGCCAATCACGTGTACGGCGGCCGCATGGGCAACAACGCCTGGGGCGACGGCTGGCTGTATCGCGGCCGCGGCATCCCGATGGTCACCGGCCGAGCGAACTACAGCCTGCTGGCCGCGCTCACCGGCCTGCCGCTGATCGAGCACCCGGAACTGCTGGAACAGCCGGACGCAGCGCTGCGCTGTGCAGTGCTGTGGTGGGAGCGCAAGGTTCCAGACGACGCGATCGACACGATCGAACGCGTGACGCGCGCAGTGCAGGGCGGCCAGCAGGGCCTGACCGACCGGCGCGCCCTCTACACCAAGGCCCACAACGAGATGGAGAACTTGACATGAATCCGACCGACACCCTCAAGTGGTTGTTCGCACAACTCGACAAGCAGGCGCATGCGCTCGGCTGTGCCGCGCTTTACGGCGCTTTGCGCGAGGTGTTCCTGCCGCTGGGCTGGATCTTTGCCGTGCTGCTGTCGCTGCTGATCGTGATCGTCGTGTGCTGGGCGAAGGAGCGCTACTACGACGCCGCTCGGCCGCTCATCCACACGAAGGACTGGTGGGACGCGCGCGCGGGGCTGATGGGTGCGCTGGTGATGCTGGCCTGGCTGGATGGGGTGGTGCCGTGGGTGCACTGGCTGCTTTCCTGACGCCAGCGCGCCTCGGTGCGCTGGTCGTGCTGGCGGCGCTGACGGCGGCGTTGGCCTGGCAGTGGGGGCAGGCCCAGGACGCGCGCGCGCGCCTGGCGCAGTGCGGCGCGAGCCTCGCGCAGGTGCGCGAGCAGCACGCCCGGGCGGTGGCCGACGCCGCGAGCACCGCGCTCGCGCAGGCGCAGCGCTACCGCGCGCTCGAGCAGGTGATGGCCGCCAAGGAGAAGGCTCATGACGACGAACTCGCGCGGATGCGCGCAGACAACGACCGGCGCGCTGCTGCTTGGCGTGCTGATGCTGACGGCCTGCGCCAGCAGCTCGCCGCTTGGGCAGATCGCCCCGCCGCCGGTGGAACCACCGAGACTGCCGCCGCCGGCGAACGTGAGCGAGCCTCCGCCGCCGGGGACCTACTGGCGGATGGCCTGCGAGTACAGGGAGCGCTTGCAGAAGCGGCTGAGCATCACGCTGCCGAAGTCCGACGCCTGCTCGAGCGACAGAGCACGTTGACCTGCGGCGGCGGTTGAATTTCGGAGTTTCCTGGGGAGCATGACCGCATGCTGCCGATCAACTTCACCGGTTTCTCGGGTTCCAACCAGGCGGTGGATCCGCGCCAACTCGCCGAAGCGGTGTGCACCAGCATCGTGGACGCCGACCCGACCCAGCCGGGCAGCCTGCGACCGCTGAAGGCCCGCTCCACGGTGGCAACGGTGCCGACGGTGCCGCAGCAGAAGACCATCTGGCGTATGGGCCGCGACGTGCTCAACGACGCCAACTACTGGCTCAGCTGGAGCACCGTGGTGCACGCGATGCTGGCCTTCGGCACCAACAGCACCGAGCGCACGTTCTTCACCGGCTCGGGCACTCCGAAATGGACCGACACCGCGATCGGCCTCGGGTCCGCACCCTACCCGCAGGGCACGCGCGAGCTCGCGGTGCCGAATCCGGACAGCGCGCCCACGCTGGTGCTGAACACCGACGGCGCCACGGGGACCGCGAGCGAGCGCTTCTACGTCGAGACCTTCGCCAATGACCTGGGCTGGGAATCGGGCCCGTCGCCGGTGAGTGCGGCGCTGACTTGCAAGCCTGGCGCCATCGTGGACATCACGCTGACAGCCACCCCGCCGGCTGGCAACTACGGCTTCACGGTGCGTCGCATCTACCGCACGCAGTCCGACGTGACGGGCACGGCTGACCTGTACTTTCTGCGCGAGGTGCCGATCGGCACGACCACCACCAGTGACGATGCGCGTGCGCTCAACGATCTGCTGCCGACCGAAGGCTTCCTGCCACCGCCCAGCGACGGGTTCGCGCTCACGCCGCTGTGGAACAGCATGGTGGCGATGCTCAGCGGCAAGACGCTCTACATCTGCGAGCCCGGCTACCCATACGCCTACCCTCTGCGCAACCAGAAGTCGCTGCGCAACAAGCCGGTGGCAATGGCCACCTGGGGCGAAAACCTGCTCGTGCTCACGTCGGCAGCGCCGGTGCACTTCTACGGCACCGATCCGCAGAGCATCACCGACCGGCCGCCAGGCATCCCGCAGGCCTGCCGCAGCGCACTCGGCGTGGTGAGTTTCAGCCACGGCGTGGTGTGGCCATCCAGCGAGGGTCTGGCGTACTACGGCGACAACGGCCAGTACCTCGTGACCCTCGGCGTGGTGCGCCCGGAGCAGTGGCGCGCGATGAATCCCGACACGATGGTGGCCGGACGCTGGGGCCGCTTCTACGTGTGCTCCTACGACTCCGGCGGCGGCGTGCTGAAGGGCTTCATGATGGACCCGCTGCGGCCACAGGATGGTCTGTGGTCGCTGTCCAGCGGGTTCGATGCCTGCCACTACGACGATCTGGCCGATGCCCTGTACGTGCTGGAGGGCGGCAACGTGCGCAAGTTCGCCGCCGGCGCCGCGCTCACCGCCACAGCTGTCAGCAAGCAGTTTGTGCAGCCCAAGCCGGTGAACTACGGCTTCTGCAAGGTGAAGGCCACGGCCTATCCGGTGACGGTGAAGGTGTACGCCGACGGTGTGCTCACCGACACGACCGCAGTTGCCGACAGCGACGCGTTCACGCTCAGCAACGAGTTCGGTGCAGAGCAGTGGCAGGTGGAGGTGGACAGCGCCAACGCCGTGCAGCTCGTGCGCCTGGCCACGGACCCTGAGCACCTGAAGGGCGCGTGATGGCCGACAGCGCGCCGAAGGACATCCCGCAGATCCCGCCTGGCATCGACCAGGCGCTTCAGTTCCCGCTCAACCGCATGCGCGAGGAGATGCGGCGCCTGCTGGGCTTCATCGGGGATGCACAGTACAAGGCAGTGACGGCCTCCAACGCAGCCAGCTTGGTCGGTGGAGGAACCACCATCGTCAACGCCGGCGGCGGAAGTGGCGGTGGCACGACGCCTGACCTCACCCCGCCGCCGACCCTGAGCGGGCTCTTCGTCACGGCGGGCATCACGCACTACATCGTCACCACCGACGCGCCGACCTACACGCAGGGGCACGGGCCAGGATCGACCCGCATCTACGCGGCCAAGAAGGACCCGGATGACCCCGTGCTGGCGACCTTCTCCGACGCGACGCTCGACTACGAGGGATACGGCCCTCTGACCATCTTCGCGGTGCCGTGCGAGCCGAACAAGCGCGTGCACGTGTGGGCAAAGTGGGTCACCGCCGATGGCATCGAATCGACCGACCCGGCGGGCGGGATCAACGGCTTCTACGTGACGACCGGGCACGACGTGCGGGATCTGCTGAACGCTCTCACCGAGGCCACGTTCAACCCGAACAACCCGTACACCAAGGTCGGCTTTCGCGCCGACCAGTTCTACATCGCGCCGAAGGCAGACTTCTATCAGGAGGCCGCGCCGTCATCGCCGACCAGTGGGCAGTTGTGGTTTCAGCCGTCGACGGGCGTGACCAAGACGTGGAACGGCAGCGCGTGGGGCACCTTCTCGGTACCGCTTCCTTTCGTGGTCAACACGCAGTCGATCGTCGAGGACGGCGTGACGATCCCGCCCGGCGTCTACATGGATGCGGCCTACATCCGCAACCTGACGGCGATGATTGCGCGGCTGGGGACGGCCGTGATCGACGACGCGAAGATTGCGAGCCTGAGCGCTGCCAAGCTCACCGTCGGTGACGGCACTGTTGGGGGCGACCTGCGCAGCACCAACTATGTCGCCGGCGTGAGCGGCTGGATCATCAGGCCGAGCGGTGCAGCACAGTTCCCGGCCCAGTACATCCTGGGACTGGTGCAAGCGAGCCAGATCAACGCCAACGGGCTGTCCATTCGCGACACCTCGGGCAATCTCCTACTCGGCTCAGGCACGCCGCTGCGCGCGGACTACGTGCGCAACAACCTCGTCGACAGCACGTGGTGGCACGCAGGCGCATCGATCCCGTGGAACCAGAACGTCGGCAGTGGTGACACGGACCTCAATCGCATCATCTGGGCTATCGGACCGAAGGGCTCGCCGGACGCGGTATGGGAAGGTGTGGCCGGCACGCTCAACAACGAATCAGGGGGGTGGAACGCAGGGCCCGGAGGCTCTAGCAACTGGTTCCCGGTGGACACCGCGAAGACCTATCGCTTCGCAGTGCCGATCCAGAAGGTCGATGGCGACGGATCGCTGTGGTGGGGAATCAGCGGCAACGACGTTGACGACCTCAACACCACCGCGCAGAACATCAACCCGTACTTCTGCGGCGGATTCAACTCCTGGGTGGCAGGGCGGTGGTATCTCTTCGTGGGATACGTGTTCCCGCAAGGTGCCACCGGCCTGGACAACTCAGGTGCCGGGGTCTACGACATGGCCACGGGGCAACTGGTGGCCGCCGGAAGCAACTACAACTGGCACGCAGGCGTTGTCAACACCGGCACCCGCGCGTATCAGTACTACTCCACCGTTAACGGTTCGCGCGCGCGCTTTGGCCGGCCGATGGTGCACATCGTCGACGGTACGGAGCCGTCGCTGCGCGAGTTGCTGCAGGACTCGGCGATTCGCAACCCGCCCAGTTACCGCATCCTGGTGATTGGCAATGGGGCGTCCGGCTATCCATCGGGGAGTTTGGGAGTCACGGACCTGCGAACCGGCGCAACGCCGGCTGGTGTGGCGCGTTCGTACGTACTGGTCAAATTCTCCAGGACGACTGGTGCCTATGTTTCCTCGACCGGGTACGACGTTTACGGAGTCGCAGGGGACGCAATCTCGCTTGCCACAGCACTCAACGCCCTCACGTCGGCCGACATTTTCGCGCTCTACAGCCACGACGAGCCTTGCCAAAATCGTCTGACTGGCGGACTGCCTGCTGCGATCTACCGGTGCGGCGGCTCACCAGGAAAGTTCGCCAGCCCACAGTTTCAAAGCCGGGGCTGCTATGTGCTGATCGGCTACGGCAATTGCGGGCAGGGCAATGCAGCCTACGAGGCCTACACCGGCATCCTGCCGTTTGGCGCCGACGGCCCTGACGACGCTTGGCAGGACGTCGCGTTCTCCATCATCAACGGCAGCATCGTCATGGGCGGGCCCGGCATGGCCGGGTTCCAGATCGATGCAAACAACGTCAGCACCTACATGGCCAACGCTGCGATCGGCGCGGCCCAAATCGGCAGCCTCAACGTCGGATTGATGTCCACAGCGATGAACGGCGGCGCATCCAGCGGTGCTCGAGTGGACATCGCATCGAACCTCATTCGTGTGTACGACAGCAGCAATGTGCTGCGCGTGCGCCTTGGGGTGTGGTGATGCCTCAAGGCGTTGAGGTGTACGACAGCGGTGGGAATTTGGTGATGAGCATCACTGACCGCCTAACGAAACTTCTAGGAGTCCAAAGTGTTTCTTCATCTGGCTCTCTCACTCTGCCTGCTTTGCTGGCTGGCAACGCGTACTGGTTCGCGTTCATCCCGTCAACGGGGGGCTTCTCCGGCACGCCGCCATACATCAGCGTCAGCGGCAGCACGCTCACTTGGACGTACCCAGCGGGCGGCACTAACCTCGCTGGCACTATTCACTACGGTATGTATTAGCGCGTGCGGTGGTGGCGGCGACTCGCAGGAGAACCAGCAAATGCCGGCCGGCTTTCAGATCATCAACGACTCTGGCGTGGTGCAAGTCGACCAGGACTACAAGAACTACGCGCTCTATTCGAAGACGACGATCACGAGTTGGTCCAGCTCGTGGAATTCGGGCACCGGCGGCACGGTGTTCAGCGCTGCCGTGCCAATTCCGCCGAGTGGTTCCTACGTGATCGCGCTGATCACGAGCGGCGCCTCGTCTGCGTCGGTGATGTACGGTGGAACCGTGATGGCGACGGCACCGTCCGGCACGCCAACGGTCACCGCATACGTGTTCGCCGCGCCGACCGCTAGCGGCAGCACCAGCGGCGTTCAAGTGTTCGACGCGTCAGGAGGGGTGGTATTCGATTCGGCTCTCAAGTACATGCGGGTCGTGTACGCCGGGACCATCCCCTCTCGATCGCTGCCGAACGATGTCCCGTACACGTACTCGGGGTTGGCCGCCGGCAACTACGCGGTCGTCATGTCGTTCAGCCGACAGCACTACGTCTACACGACGGGGGTGCCGGGTTTCTGGGTGGTCTACCGAGACTTCTACGCGACATCGGGGAACGGCTTCACGGTGAATAACAGTGGCTTTGCCACCGGGCCCGGAAACGCTTCCGGTTTCGCGGAGCAACTCAGCGGCGGCCCGGTGCTGCTGATTGACGTTGCCGGGTTGTAAGGGAGGCGACCATGCCGATCCTCAAGGCCACAACCAAGCCCACCGGTGGATCGATTGCCTTCCACAAGGCCGTCTCTGCGGAAGTGAACTACGCGGCTGGAACGGCCACCGTGCAGGTGGCCAGCTGGCCCACCGCAGAGGCTCACGATGCCGGGGCGCCGCTGGACTGGATACAGCCAGTGCAGATTCCGATTGCGCGGCTGGCTGACGTGGACGCCGCCCTGGTCGAGTTGGAGGCGAGCCCGTTTGTGGGCGGCGCGCTCACTGCCGACGCGTCCGGGACGCTGGGGGTGGCCCAGTTGCGGCAGAAGTCGTCGATCGACGCGGAGCTAGAGCGCCGCAAGGGGCTGCCGGTCGCGTTCGATGGCGCCATGTTCGACGCTGACCGCACTGCACGCGAGAACGTCAGTGGGTGGCAGCTGCAGCTGGCCGCCGGAGCTTCCCTGCCGCCGGGCTTCGTGTGGCGAGACTTCGACAACGTGGACCACGCAGCTGACACGGCGTTCGTCAACGGCCTGGGGGCGGCAATCACGATGCGCGGCACCCAGTTGTATGCGCAAGCGTGGGCGCTGAAGGCTCAGGTGGACGCAGCGACGACGATCGAGGAAGTGGAGGCAATCACATGGCCAGCGTGAAGCGCTACATCTTCAACGTACTGGTGGCGTGGGACCGCTGGTGGAACGCGGTTCTCGCCGGCGACCCGGACATGACGATCAGCGGCAGGATGGGCCGCGCGATCGCCAACGGGCATTGCCGGCTCTGCGGACCGGTGTGCCGACTGCTGGACCTGTTCGACAAGGACCACTGCGCCAAGCAAGCGGCCAAGGAGTGGCGCGAGGGCGGGGACCAGATCACACCGGTGTAGTGCCCGGCGCCGCGGTTCGCGGTTGAATTTCCGGATTTCTACGGTCTGATTCCTGGCAGCCCCCTCGCTGCCAATGAACGCCGTCACCGACGCCAAGCCCGCCACCCGGTCCCTGCAGATCGTGCGGGCCTGCACGCCCGATCACCATCTCGGCGCTTTCAAGCTCGCATGCGCGATGCACCGCGAGACGGATTTCCGCGCATTCGAGTTCTCCCCCGAAAAAGCGCACAGCGGGCTCGGTGCCTGGGTGAATCTGCCCGACCGCAACGTGCTGTTGCTGGCCATGCGTGGGGATGACGCGATCGGGATGCTGGCCGCGTCGATCAGGGATCCATGGTTCAGCTTCGAGCCATTCGTCACCGAGGACTTCCTGTACGTGCGCCAGGACGAGCGCGGCAGCCGTGCCGCGTTCATGTTGATGCGCGCGCTGGTGGCGTGGGTGCGCGAACGCGGCGTTCGCCACATGCGCGCCGGCGTGGCCACCGGCACCGGTGAGCAGGCTGGCCGGCTGTACGAGCACTTCGGCATGCGCTTCGTCGGTGGCAACTACTCGGCCCACTTCTAGGAGAACAAGCGGTGGCAAGCAAGCATCTTCCTCAAGTGGTTGAGGGCCGAATCAGGGGACTCCTCGACTACGACCCGGAGACCGGACGCTTCACGTGGCGTGTGGACCGCCGCGGCAGAGCGAAGGCGGGCAGCGAAGCGGGGGGCCTGGACAAGTCGACCGGCTACATGCAGCTGGCGCTGTCGCACGAGGGCGTCCGCCTCCGTGTGCTCCTGCACCGATTGGCGTGGTGGTACGTCACCGGAGGGTGGCCAAAGGGCGAGGTCGATCACCTCAATGGCATTCGAACCGACAACCGCTGGTGCAACCTTCGCGATGGCACGAAGCAACTGAACATGCAGAACCAGCGGCGCGCTCGACGGGACAGCCTTACTCAAGTGCAGGGGGTTCAGTTCCACCGCCGGGTCGGGAAGTTCCATGCGCGCATCACGGTGGACGGCCGCGACCGATCGCTGGGCTATTTCTCCAGCGCCGATGAGGCGGGGCATGCCTACCTCGAAGCCAAGCGCCGGCTGCACGCCGGCTGCACCATCTAGGAGAACGCCATGTGCTGTGGTGGCGGCAAGCCGAATACGGACGGCATCAACCAGGCTGCGGTTCAAAGCTCGGCGACAAGCCAGGAAGCGCTGAAGTGGTTCCAGGACACCTACGCTGCCGAGGCGCCTCAGCGCGCAGCCGCTGAAGACCGCGCGAACAAGGTCGCCGACTCGCAGACGGCCGCGATGGACTTCGCGACCCAGGAGGCCAAGGACCTCTCCGATCGGCGCAAGAACGTCGCGCAGCCGCTCGAGGATCAGATCATCACCGACGCTCAGGGATACGACACCCCTGAGCGGCGCGCCGCCGCGCGAGCGGAGGCAGCCGCGGGCGTGCAGTCTGCCTATGGCCGAGCGCAGCAGGCGCAGACACGTCAGCAGGCGCGCATGGGCGTGGACCTGACGAGCGCGCAGAACGCCGCATTGATGCAGGACGCTGCACTGTCGAAGGCCAAAGCGGAGGCCGGTGCCACCTACATGGCGGATCGAAACGTCGAGCAGCAGGGACACGCTCGAATGATGGATGCCGCGGGCCTGACGAAGGGCATCGTCGGCAGCCAGGCGACGCAACAGCAGATCGCTGGAGCCAGCGGCACGGGAGCACTGCAGGCGAGCAACGCCTCCCTCCAGGCGACCAACTCCGGCACGCCGCTGATGCAGGTGGGCTATACGTCGGCGCTGCAGGGTCAGCAGACCGCGGGCAACCTCTACGGGCAGGCTGCGCAGATCCAGGCCGGCGGCGGCAACCAGTGGGCGCAGGCGGCCGCCGGGGCCGGCGGAATCATGCAGGGACTGGGTGCCATCTACTCCAGCAAGCGCCTGAAGATGGACAAGACGCCGATCAGTGACGAAGAGGCGCTGGCGGCCAACAACCGGCTCGACGTGCAGGCCTGGAAGTACAAGCCCGGCGCGGTGCCCGGTGACGACGGCCAGACCAAAGTCGGCCCGTATGCCGAGGACGTGAAGCGCGAGTTCGGTGACGACGTGGCGCCGAACGGCGAGATGGTCGACATGAAGGCCATGGCCGACAACAACGGAAAGTCGATCGACGCGCTCACGAAGATGCTCGACAAGTTGCAGGCGGAGGTCGCGATGCTCGAGAAGCAGCGCAAGCCTGCGGCGAAGAAGGCTGACGCCGCGCGTGGCCGCGCGCGCATGGAGTAGGCGATGAGCTGGGACTCGTTCTTCGCCAAGCACTGGAACCAGGACAAGAAGTGGGACCCGCTGACGCACAAGGCCATCGAGGCCGTCGTCAAGCAGGACAGCCACAACCTGAAGATCCTTTCGCGCAAGAGCGCCAAGATGTCCGGCGGCGAAAACACATGGCTGGGCCGGCGCTTCAACGACCTGGGCGACGAGGCGGGCAAGAACGAGGACGACCCGGTGCGCGGCACCGGGCGCGCGGCGCTCACCGCCGGGATCATCTTCGGCGGCATGTACGCGGCCGGCGTTGGCCCGGGGCAGGGCGCGGCCGCGGCTGGAGAAGCTGGCGGGGCGGGTGCGGGTGCGGGCGCCGGCGCCGGGGCGGGCGCGGGTGAGGCCGGAGGCGCTGCCGGCGGGGCGGCCGGTGGCGCTGGAGGTGGGGCCGCAGGTGGTGCGGCCGCGGGCGACGCCATGGGCGGCAGCGCGGGCACGCTCGGCGCGGCAGATTCTTCGGCGGCCTCCACGCAGCTCGGCTACTCAGCGGCCGACGTCGGCGGCTACAGCGGTGGCGTGACCGTCGGCGACACGACCTATTCCGGCAGCGGCAGCGGCTTCAACTGGCAGCGCTGGGGCCGGCTCGCACAGAACGCCGGCGGCCAGCAGCAGCAACAGCAGCAGCCTCCGCTACGCGAGTCGGACGTGCGCTACGACGAGCCGGACCTCGCCAGCATCTACCAGGTGTCCTCCAAGGACAAGAAGGTGCCGCAGCACACCGGCGCGCGCGCGGCGATGCAGGCGGGCGCCGCCGGCGAGGACCCCATCAGCGAGAACGGCGTGCACATCGCGGCGATCCAGGCGCTGACCCAGCGCATCGAGCAGACGCGCCGACGGCTGAAGCAACTCAAGGAGCGGGCATGAGCAACTTCGGCAGCATCCTCAACGTCATCGGGCAGGGCATGGCCGGCTACGGCCGCGGCAAGGCCATGTACCGCGACGAGCAGGACCGCCAGGACCAGGCCGATTTCGACAAGAAGCGGCGCGCACGGATGGAGGCCGAGTGGGAGCGCGAGGACGCCACGCGCAAAGCGCTGAGCGACGCGGCAGCGCCGCAAGACGTGCAGACCGTGGCAGCGCCCCCCAACCCGGACACGGTGGACCCCGGCACCGGAGAGACGATTCGCGAGCGTCCGTTGCCCGACACCTACAGCGTAGGCGGGCAGAACTTCGGCGCCGACCAATCCGGCGCGTCGGTCGCGGCGCAGCAAGCCAACACGCCGCGCGCCGTGGCGCTGCGCCAGGCGATGGCGGTGCAGGGTCTCGATCCGATGAAGGCGGCGCAACTGCGCTCGCAGGCGAACAGCGACCGCGTGCAGGAACTGCAGCTCGATGACGCGGAGCGCAAGCACCTCGACACCCTGTTCTCGCAGAGTCTGGAGAAGGCCGGCAGCCACGAGGAGCTGGCGCAGCTGATGAGCGACTCGGGTTCAGGCCCGTCCAAGTTCGAGACCGTGCTATCGCCCGACGGCAAGCGTGTGGCCTACGTGCGCGTGATGCCCGACGGTAGCAAGCAGGCCATCCCTGGCGACTTCAGCAACGACGCCAAGGGCCTGGAGCAGGCCAAGATGATGCTCAACGACCGCGTGCCGGCAAGCGCGAAGCTGGCTCACTTGCACCAGGAGGCGGCGGAGCAGCACCAGCAGGCGCAACTGGACGAGCAGACCCGCCACAACCAGGTGGTGGAGAAGAACGCCTCCGACGCCACGCTCGCGCGGCTGGAGGCGGCGACGCTGCGCGCGCAGATGGTGGGTGCGGGTCGCGCAGGCGCCCGGGACGACCACTTCGACGCCAAGCAGTGGGACAGCGCGGCCAAGATCGATACCTCCATCACCGGCGTGACGGACGACCTGGGCAAGACCCAGCAGGTGCCCGAGTTGCGGCTCGCATGGCAGCGCGCGTTCAACGAGGCGAAGACCAGCGGCCAGTACAGTCCCACCGAGGCCCAGGAGCAGGCCGCCAATGCGGTGGTGCTGCTTCGCCAGCTGGCCGAGAAGGAGCAGGCAGCGGCCGGTAAGGACAAGCCGTTGAGCTATTCCGATGCCGTGCGCATCGTGCTGGCCAAGGCCCAGGCCGCGCAGCGTGCTCCGGCGCAGGCCGCACCCGGCATGGGGGCGGCTCCGCGCCCCGCCATGGCCGCGCCACCGGCCGCAGCACCTGCAGCGCCACCTGCGCTTCCGAGTGTGGCCGACCTTGCCGCTCAAGCCCCGGGCTACCTCACGCCGGAAGGCAAGCAGTTGTGGGCGCAGCAGCACCTGGAGGCGCAGGTTCAGGAGGCGGCTGCAGTGCATGCCGCCGCGGACCCCCAGGTGATAGCCCTGCGGGAGCAGGCGAAGGAGCTGATGCAGGCAGGCAAGTCCATGCAGGCGCTCGAAGCGAAGCGCCGGGCGGACGCGCTGGTGCAACAGCTCTCCCAATCACTGGCCAAACAGCAACAAGCAGTTCGGCGGTAGCGCGATGGACTACGTTGACCAAGGCAACCTGCGGCGCGCCGCGATGCTGTCGCCCGAGGAGCAGGCGGCCAGCGATGCGCTGGAGCGCAGCGACGCGAACCGTCGCGAGCTCGCTGCCGCGATCGAAGCCGAGCGCGACCCGAACAAGCGCCGCATCCTGATGGGGGTGCAGCGCACGCTCGACGGCGATCCACAGGCACCAGCCGGTCAGCAGGCCGCGCCCGCCCCGGGCGCGCACTCGCTGCTGGGCGCGTTGCAGACCCTCAACGGTGGCGATGCCACCGGCGCACGCGGCATGACGCTGTTCGAGGCCCTGCAGCGCGTGCCCGAGGCGGTTCCGGCGCCGCCGCCCAGCAGCACGTTGCGTCGCGTGGTCGGCGACACGGCTGTCAGCGCGCTCAAGGGCGCGGTGTCGGTGCCGGAATCGGTGGTTGGCCTGGCCGACATGGTGACCGGCGGAGAAGCGGGCCGCGTGCTGGAGAACAAGGACGGCTCGTTCGGCTTCCGCCCGAAGGAGGCGCAGTCCTACCTCGACACCCTCTACAGCCCGGAGCAGCAGCAGGCGAACCAAGCGGTGCAGCAGGCCGATGGCGTGGTGGACACGCTGAAGGCGGCTGCACAGCACCCGAGCGTGATTTTCCACAGCGCGGTGCAGTCGCTGCCCATGATGATCGAGGGCGGCATCACCGGCCGCGCGCTGATGGCGGGCGCCGAGCGCGCGGCACCGCGGATCGCGGCGCGCATGGCCGGCGAGACGCGAGACATGATCGCCGGCGCCGTCGGCGAGGGCGTGACCGGCGCAGGCTCGGCGGCCGAGCAGATCCGCCAGGAGACGCCCGGCGGGCGCATGACCGCACAGCAGGTCGGCTGGGCCGGAGTGAGCGGCGCGGCCGACACGGGTTTCGCGCTGCTGGGCGGTCGCGTTGCCAAGGCGCTGGGCATCCACGACGTGGACACGCTGCTGGCCGGCAAGGCGAGCCCGGAAATCACCAAGGGCTTCCTGCGCCGCGTGCTCGAGGGCGCGGTGTCCGAAGGCCTGCTGGAGGAACTGCCGCAGAACATCGCCGAGCAGGTCTCGCAGAACATGGCGCTGGGCAAGCCGATCGGCGAGGGTGTGGCCCAGCAGGCGGTGCTCGGCGCGCTGACCGGCATGGCGATGGGCGGCGGCTCGAACGTGCTGGCCGGAGGCCACAAGACCCACGCCGACGCGATCCGCGACCAGAAGGTGGGTGATCCGCAGGGGCCGCTGTCGCGCGCGGTAAACGATGGCATCGAGGCGCAGGCCAAGGCCGTAGAGGTTCAGCAGGGCCTCGACGAGAGCGCGGCCGCGGTGCAAGCCGCACTGCCGGCGCCGACCGAGCCCCTCGCCGTGATGCCGGCAGAGCCTGGCGCGTCGGATGCGCAGATCCCGGCGGAGCCGCAAACCCAGCCCGCGGACCTCGAGGCCTCGCTGCAGCGCATGCACGAGCAAGCGGCCAAGGATGCGCAAAGCCTGCGCGACTTCACGCCCGCGCCGGCCGCGCCGCGCGAGCCGGCGACCGTGACGGTGGCCAGCGACGATGCGAACCCGCAGCCGCTGGACGGCGACGTGCAGCACCCGAACGGCCACCCGTTCCGCAATCGGCAGGCCGCGGTGCGCAAGCAGCGCGAGCTCGGCGACGGGTTCGTGGTGGCGTCGGTGAATGGCGGCTACGTGGTGCGGCCGACACCGGCGAATGCAAGCATCGCCGAGGTGGGCGGGCCGGAACCGGCGGTGACGCAGGCGCCGGCGCAGGCCTCGCCGGCTCAGCCAGCCGAGAGCGTCATCGACGAGAACGCTCACCAGAGCGCCGAGAGCCCTCACAACGACCTGCCGAATCCAAGCGCTGCGCAGGCCGAGGCTGGCAACTACCAGCTCGGCCACGACAACGAGACGTTCCCCGGCCTGGACCTGAGCATCGAGAACCCGGCGGGCAGCAAACGCTACGACAAGAAGAACGTGCCGCCGAAGTGGGAGACGCTGATGCAGCACCACTACGGCTACGTGAAGGGCACGGTGGGCGCTGACGGCGACCACGTGGACGTGTTCGTCAAGCCGGGCACGCCGAAGGGCCACACGGGCCCCGTCTACATCGTGGACCAGCAGAACAAGGACGGTTCGCTGGACGAGCACAAGGTGATGATGGGGTTCGACAGCGAGCAGGAGGCGCGCGACGCCTACCTGTCGAACTACGAGAAGGGCTGGAAGGGGCTTCAGGCAATCACGCCGATGCCCTTCGATGACTTCAAGGCCTGGGTTCGCGACCCCGAGAAGACGAAGCTCGCGGCCGCACCAATGCAGGAGAGCGCTCCCAGTGCACCGGCAATCGAAGCTACCCAGGAAGCCCCAGCAGTCGCGCAAACAGCGGATGAGGGAAGCGCTGCGTCAGCAGGAGCGCCCGAGCGAACCGCTGCCGCTGAACGACCCTCTGCCGCTGAAGCCGCTGGGGTAGAGCTCGGCGCCATTGAACAGCGCATTTCCGAGGCCGAGGGCCGAGGCGTGGTCCTCAGCGCAGCGGACAAGGACCGTGTGCGCCAGTTGCTGCAAGAGGCGCACGACCTGCGCCGCAAGGCCGAGCGCACCTCTGCCGCTGGCGCCGATCCGATGAACAAGGGGAACTCCTTCCCGATGGGGGTCGGATTTACCAGGGAGACCAAGCGCAGCAATCAGCGCATCGACGCGTCGGTGCGTCGCGCCGGCGAGGCCGTGAAGTTTTGGGAAGCGGCGAAGGTGAAGGAGCAGGGCGCCGAGCGCATGTTGCAGGGCGTGGACACCGACGCCCACAAGGCGAAGCAGGCTGAGCGTAAAGCCGAGACACAGCGTGCGCTGGTGCGCAAGCTGGTGAACCACCAGCCGGGCGACAAGATCGGCCCGTTCACGATCGAGCGCGTCAACAAGGACCGCGACGGCTACCCAGCCACCTACACGATCAGCGGCGACGGCATCGTCAAGGGCGTGCAGGACAAGGTTGACGTCGCACGCGAGTTCTTCGGCAGCGACAAGGCGGCGTTCCGGGCGATGGTGGACGCCGAGCGTGCGACCGAACCGGCCACGGCGCCGAAGGAAACCGCCATGGAGCGCCGCAAGCGCCTGGCGGCCGAGAAGCAGAACACGAAAACACCGGCACCGGCCGCCCCGGAAAGCGCGGCCGCAACCACTGGAGAAGGCCATGAAGGGCAAGAAGGGCAAGGGCGGCGGCAAGAAGTGCTGACCCCCGAGGCGCCGGCGGCGGTACCGGAAGTTCCCGCCCCGGCGCCTGCTCCTGAACCTGCCCGCGAGCGCCGCAAGCGCCTCGAGGCCGAGCGTCAGGCGCCGGCCGCCGAGCCCTCGCCAGCTCCTGCACCAGAACCAGCGGCACCGCCCGCGCGCGCACCGAGCCGCGAAGAAATCGAGCTGCGCAAGCGCGCCAGCATCCTCCAATCCCTCAAGGCGTGCCTCGCATCATGAAGATCGAAGATCTACCCGGGCTGCTTCAGCAACTGCAAGACCGCAGCGCCGAGCAGGCAGCCTTCAAGGACCTGTTCACCGAACTGCAGCGCACGCTGTCCGAACTGCTGGAGCACCAGGAGGCCGCGCTGCCAGCACTGGCCAAGGCCGTCGCCGATGCGCTCAAAGGCGTTCGGGTGGCGGCTCCGACGATCAAGGTCGAAGCGCCCAACGTCACCGTGCAGCCTCCGCAGGTTCACGTGGCCGCCCCATCGGTGACGGTCACACCGCAGATCACGGTCGAAGGTGAGAAGCGTGGCAAGGGCTGCGACATCGAGTTCCAGTACGGCGCCGGCGGCGTCATCACCGGCGCGAAGGTGCGCCACCTCTGATCCCCCAAGGAGCACCCCATGACCATCATGATCCAGAACAACGCCGAGGGTGATGCGCTCGACGGCTTCACCGGCAAGACGGCCTTGTCGACGTTGGTGCTGCGCCTGTACAGCAACAACATCACACCCGCAGAGACCGACACCGCAGCCACCTACACCGAATACGGCGCAACCGGCTACTCCGCGATCGTGCTGACCGCGGCCAACTGGACCACCACAGAAGGCGCGCCGTCGCACACCGACTATGCGCAGCAGACCTTCACGATGACCGGTGCGGGCGATGCCTACGGCTACTACTACACCCGCAACACCGGCGGGCGAGTGGCTGGAGCGGAGCGCTTCACCGGTGCGCCTTTCAGCATCCCGGCGGGCGGCGGGACCATCAAGATCACCCCCGTCATCACGGCGGACTGAGCGCCACCAACGAAGGAGAAAGCAACATGCGTCCGATCACCAACGGAATGTGGGTTCGCACCGATGCCGGCGTCGGCATCTTCACGCTGCACCGCTTCGCGCAGGCGGCAGACGGTACGCGGCGGCCTCTTCACAACGGAGAGTTGCAGGAGGGCGAAACCGTGGTCGACGAGCCGTGGGTTCACCTCACGAACGACGATGGCACGACCCTCGCGCAGATCCCCGCCGTGCGCGCCGGCAACGTGGTGCAGGCCGCCAAGGCCGACATCCCTGCCGCGCGTATCCCAGGCCTGAGCGATGAGCAACTGGCGAAGCTCGGCTATGTCTAAGGTGCAGCTTCTTTGTGTGGTCGCAGTCGCGCTTGCACTGCCGTCGGTGGCGCTGGCGCAAACGCCAAGCGCACCAGCCTGCTGGCCATCGGACATCGGAGGCAACGGCGGCCGGGCCCACATGGGCGTGACGCTCACCAGCACGTGGTCGTTTGCCGGTGCCTGGATGTGGTGGGACTGCCCGGAGCAAGGCAAGCGCGCCGAACTGGCCACCGACGGCAGCATCAGCCTGTCGGCGCTGGGCGGGCGCTTCGACACCATCAAGAAGTACGACGACAAGCAGGCGGCGGCGGCCGACTCGTGGAAGCGCAACGTGACGCTGCCGCTCTCCGATCCACGCTTCGATGCGGTGCGCGCGGCGATGGAAGCCGACATAGCCGCGGCCAAGTAGGAGGAACCTTCGATGGAACAGCGCTACAACCAAGTCGTTCTGGTGGACCCGACGACGCGCAACATTGTCGGTACCGGCATGCGCACAGGCGATACGCCGATCAGCCAGTTGGTTGCCTACGAACTGGTGGCCAACCCCATCGAACACTGGATCGACGCCAATGGCGCGGTGCAGACGTACACCACCGCGCAGCGGGCAACCCGGGACTTTCCGCCAAGCTATCGAGCGCAATGGGACAACACGCTGATGTCCTGGGTGGACCTGCGCACGCTGGATGAACTGAAGGTGGACCTGTGCAGCCAGGTCTCGGCGCGCCGTGACGAACTGCAGGCCCAGGATTGGACGTGGAACGACGGCAGCACGGATCACCCCATGCGGGCCGGTGACGTGTTCCGCGCTGACATCTCACAAGCGGTGGCACTGAGCGACAAGCTGCAGGCGCTCGGGCAGGCCTCGTCGCTTCAGCTCAAGTGCGCAGACGGTGTGTGGCGCACCTATACGAACGCGCAGCTTGCTCAGATCGCCATCGCCTACAGCCAGCTGTGGTTCGGCTATTCGCAGTCCGCCGAGCAGAAGATCGCGGCCGTGATGGCTGCAAGCACGGCCCAGGACGCCACCGCAGCGGCCGCCTGGTAGAGGCCTGAATGGCCACCCTGCGCGGAGTTAGTGGCGTTGATGGCGTCACTTCGAGCCCCAGCATTCCAAAGATCACCGGACTCACTGCCGGTGATGTGCAGTACCTCATCGGCAGTTGTGACAGTGCAAGCCAGACACTGCTGGTCTCCGGCGGTGCCGCTTGGACGCAGATTGGCTCCTCGATCAATATCACCAACGGTGATACCCAGACCGTAAAGGTGTGGCGGCAGATCGCCGGTGCATCCGAACCTGCTAGTTACAGCGTCACGGCCGGCTCATCGAGCAGTTGGCTGATGGTGGCGTTTTCTGGCGTGGACAACACGACGCCAGAAGCCGCCTTCTCTCTCAACAGCCCGAACAGCGCCTCTCCGCCGGGATCGCCGGTCACGGCTGCCGGCACCTCGATCAACACCACCGCGGCAAATCAGACCGTGCTGGTGCTGTCCACGATCGACTGGAATAGCTCTACCGCGGCATCGTGGAGCGACAACGGGCTGACGTTTATCGGGTCGCGGCAGCCGGCGAACTACTCGAACGCCTATGCCGGCTACAAGGTTCAGACCAGCGCGGGCGCTACTGGTGCACTCGGGCCGATCGGAACACTTGCAGGAGCGCAAGGCAACTACGCGACCTGGACGATCGCCCTCAACGATGCTGGCGGTGGCGGCGCCAATTTCGCGCAGACCGGATCAGGCGGCATAACCCTGGCCGGTGCAGCAACGACAAGCAGCAGCGCCAATTTCGCAGTGACGGGTGCAGGTGGCCTGCAATTCGGCGGTGCGGCGACGACGCTGGCCAGCGCGAATTTCAGCCTCACGGCCGCCGGCGGAATCGTGCTGGCGGGCGCTGCGACAACAACGCAGTCATGGGCCTTCGCCGCGACCGGAACAGGCGGCCTCGTACTCGGTGGTGCTGCCACCTATGCATCGACAGCCGACTACAGCGTCACGGGTGCAGGTGGCGTCACGTTTTCTGGCGCTGCGGCCCTGGCGGCCAATTACGTCATCACGGGCACTGGGGGCCTGACCTTTGCGGGCAGCGCAGCCAGCTCGAGCGACGCTGGGTTCGTGCAGACCGGCACGGGTGGCCTGGTGCTGGCCGGCGCAGCCGCATCGAGCAGCACCGCCGACTTCAGCGCATCAGGCAGCGCGGGTCTGGCGCTGGGCGGCGCCGCCAGCGCGCTGTTCACGGCGCTGTTCAGCGCCACGGGGTCAGGCGGCATCGTCTTCGCCGGGTCGGCCACTGCGGCGCTCGAGTTGTCCGCGATCGGAATCGGCGGCCTGCAATTCGGCGGCACGGCCGCGGCCAGCGCCAGCGCGCAGTTCTCCGCGACTGGCACGGGAGGCCTGAACTTCGCGGGCTCCGCCTCATCGTCGTTCACGGCCAGCGCCTACACCTGGACCGGCAGCGGTGGGCTCACGCTGGCCGGCGATCCGTACATCGTGGGCCAGTACGTGACGCGCTCGGTGCTTGGCGGTGGACATGGGCGCAAACGCCGAAACAATAACTTGGCCGCCGAGCAGTGGGTGCGGCGGCAAAACGAACTGGCCATTCAAGCGGTGCTCGCGCTGCTGGCCGCGGAGGTGATCTGATGGGCAGCCTGACCACGTGCTTGAAGAAGGCCGGCGCCGCGCTCCATGCTGAAGACCGCGAAGCGATCGTCGCGCGCGAGGCCGCTCTGCGCAGGGGAGGTCTGAAGCCGTCGGCAGCTGCGCGGCAGGCCGTCGACGAGCGCCTGGCGCACGTGCAGGGCTTGCTGGACGAGGCGAAAGCAACCCCGAACGCCGCGTCTTCGCTGGAAGCTACCGCCATTGAAGAGAAGGGCACGAAGCCACAGAGCGAAGAGTCGACAGCTGCGGCCGGTGCATCTCTAGAGGCCATGGATGCAGTGGTGCAGCGAACGACGGCTGATGACCTGAAACGGCTGGCCGATGGGCGCAAGGAACTGCAGCAACAGCGCGAGGAAGCAAAACAGAAGGCCGTCGAGGCGGTCGCTGACCCGAAGACGCTGGAGGACTTTCACATCTTCGTGCGCTCCAAGATGGCCGAGGGCAAGACCTTCGGCGAGGCGCGCATGTTGCTGTCGCCGGAACAGCGCGCCGCATTTGACGACCTGGCCGCCACTGAAACCCGCGGCAAGCGGTTGGATGCCAAGCGCGAGGCCAAGACCGAGATCCAGACCGCTGGGCAGGTGGTCGACGGCAAGATCATCGAGACCAAGCACACCCAGAAGGGCCACGACCTGTTCGTGGTGCAGCTGTCCGAGCGCGTCAGCCGGGAGGACTACGAAAAGCTGAACGCCGCCGCCAAGCGAGTCGGTGGCTACTACTCGTCGTTCCGAGGGCGCGGCGCCGTGCCTGGGTTCCAGTTCAAGGACCGGGCGACGGCCGAGGCCTTCGTGCAGCTGGCCCAAGGCGACAAACAGGCCGCGCAGGAAGTGGCCACGACACGGCGAGACGCCTTCGAGGACGACAAGAGCCAAAGCGCTGCTGAACGCCTGCGCACGATGGCCGATCGCCTGGACGAAATCGCCGGCGAGTCGCTGGCGCGCGAACGCAAGGTGAACACCCAGCGGCGCGCCGGCTTTGCCGCTCGAGCGGAAGCAGAGGCCAACCAGCAGAAGGCGCTCGCCGGGACGATGCGCAACATCGCTGGTGCCATCGAGGCGGGCAAGGCGAAGTTTCTGGACCGCGTGCGCCAGAAGGCGCAGGTGGTTGCGCTGCAGAACTTTGTGCGCAGCGCCAAGGATGACGAACTGCGGCAGCGCTACCCCAGCTACTCAGACTACGAGAAGCACAAGGGAGAGAAGGCCACAGCAGCGACGGCAGACCACGCTACTTTCCCGAACTACACAGCCTTCCAATCTGACCTGGCGCGGCTCGCGCGGCGCATGGTGGAGCTCGACGGTACGAAACTGCTGGGCCAGCGCCTGCTGAAGGTGGCCGATGACGTGAGCGAGGCCTACCTCGAGTTCGCGAAGAAGAACGAGCTCGCGGTGGCAAGGTTCTTCTCCAAGGGCGACGGGCTGGCCACCTTCCCGACCAAGGCGGCCGCCGAAGCGTCGATTCGCCGCTCTGGGTTGGCTGACAAGGCGATCGTGCTACCGGTGAAGCGCGGCGTGAATCGCATCATCCTGAGCCCGGCCGAAGCGATGCGCCGCGGGGTCTGGAACAACGACAACGACAAGCGCATCACGCTGTCACCGGAGTTCGCAACCGAGCTCATCGAGAAGGCGAGCCGCCGCAAGGAGTTGCGCGACTCGATCATGCCCCGGCAGTTGGATGTGGCGCACGAGCGTCGCGCCGCGCTGCAGCGCATGGGCATCGAGACGCCGGCGGAGTTCCGTGCCGCGCTGCGCGAGTTCATCGGTCTGCAGGAGCGGCCCGCCGAGGCCGACCGGGTGAAGCAACTCGAGCGCGCGATGGTGGGCCGCAAGAACACCGACGGGCTCGACTTCTTCGCCACCCCGGAAGGCACGGCCGACGAAATGGTCAGCACGGCCGACGTGCAGCCCGGGATGCGGGTGCTGGAGCCGTCGGCAGGCATGGGCCACATCGCCGACCGCGTGCGCGCTGCCGGCGTGGAGCCGGAGGTGATCGAAATGGCGCAGGACCGGCGCGAACTGCTGGAAGCAAAGGGCTACGAACTGGTCGGCCGCGACTTTCTTGAGCACCAAGTCGACCACCAGGCCGACGCGGAGCGCGTTTCTGCTGCCGACATGGCAGCAGTCCGAGAGCGCGCCCGGGGCGACGCAATCGGCAATTTCGAGATTGCCCAACGCGAGCGCGACGCGGGCAACTACAAGATGGCCGCCGCGCTCGTCCGTCGGGCGATCCACAACACCGAGTACAGCGAATTCGTTTCCCGCGCACAACCTCTGGCCGACCGCCTTGATCGTGTCGCGCGCGGAGGCTACGACCGGATCATCATGAACCCGCCCTTCAGCGACGGGCGCGACATCCAGCACGTGATGCACGCCTACGACCTGCTGAAGCCGGGCGGCCGGTTGGTCGCGATCGTGGGCGAGGGCGCCTTCTCCAACTCGCTGAAGAGGTCAGAGGCCTTTCGGGAGTGGCTGGAGCAGCGCGGCGGCACCGACGAGCGGTTGGCTGATGGGTCGTTCGCCGACCCCAGCTTGCCGACGAACACGAGCGCCAACGCGAGGATGGTCGTGTTGGAAAAGCCGGCGACTGAGGTGGCAGCGAGTGAGCGCGGGCAGAACAGTGCAGCGGTCGCTTTCAGCCGCTCGGCCCACGATGTCGGCGAACAGAACGCGCTGCGTGCACTGAGCGAGCACGACGAGCTGTTCTCACTGCCGAAGTCCGACAAGACGACGGTGGAGGGCATCGCGGCCGACATCGACCCGCAGATCCAGGTGGTGAAGCGCAACATCCCTGGCGAGCAGCGCTGGGATTTGAAACTGCCCGACGGCACGACCGCCCGGATCATGGCGAGAGAGCCTAACCCCTACGGTCCGAGCCTGTACGGCTTCGACCAGGCCGAGGGAGAAATGTCGTCGGTCTATCACGACCGCCCCGGCGAGAACCCGCAGGACGTGCCGCCGGCCGGTGACGTGTGGATCGACGCCTCGCCGCAGAAGGGCGCCGGCCTGGGCACGAAGATCTACCAGATCGCGGCCACCTACGCGCACAACACCGGGCGCATCTTCATCGGCGACCCGGCCGGCCTGTCGAATGAGGCGCTGGTGCGACGCTCTGAGCAGATGCTGTCGAGCGCCCTGAAATTCGGCACCACTGAGCACTTGGCGCCCCACCCCAGGCAGGTGCTCGGCGATGCCGCGCTAGGCGTGCCGCCCCTGAAATGGGTGTATGGTGACGACCTTGGCAACATCCGGCGCCTGATCGAACTGAACCTCGCCGTCCAGGATCACGCCGGCGCCGACATCACCTTCGACCCGAAAAGTGGACGCTACCTCGACTCCCAAGGGCAAGAGCTTGATCGCGCAGGGATTAGCCTTCTCGCCGAGGCCGGTCGTCTCGGAGGAAGAGTCCTTGCGGGCCGCTCAACTCTTGAAAGAGCAGCTGTCCTGCGTGCCCTTCTACGCGAACAGGGCGAAGAAGTGGGCGGCGGAGAACGGGGGCAACGACCTGGGCTACTGGAGGCGCTTGCACGGGTCGGCGCCGAACACCCGGGAGCCGTCGACGGCATCTTCTACAGCCGAGACACCGGCGCCCCTGCAGAAGGTCGACTGAGCGCGCCGGCCGTCCAGGCCGCAGTCCGCGCACTCACCAGCAGCTGGAAGAACGCGCCCGAGGTGGTGGTGGTCTCCGGCATGCAGGATCCAGCGATCCCCGAGTCCGTGCGCGCTGAGGACGCGCGCCAGAAGTCCCAAGGCGCCACGGGTGAGCCAGAGGGCTTCTACGCGAACGGCAAGGTCTACATCGTGGCGCCCGAGGTGACCACGCCTGAAGACGTGCGCCGCGTGCTGTTCCACGAGTCGCTGGGCCATTTCGGCTTGCGCGGTACCTTCGGCGAGCACCTGGCGCCCATCCTCGACGACATCGCGGTGCGGCGAGCCGACCTGGTGGCGGCCAAGGCCAAGGCTTATGGGCTGGACATGGGCAAGCGTGCCGACCGGCAGGCCGCGGCCGAGGAGGTGCTGGCGGAGATGGCGCAGACCTCGCCCGAGCTCGGCTTCGTGCGTCGCGCGATCGCGGCCATACGCGCCTGGCTGCGCGACAACGTGCCGTTCCTGGCGGACCTGAAGTTGACCGACGACGAAATCGTGCGCGAGTTGATCGCGCCGGCGCGCAACTTCGTGCAGCAGGGGTTCCAGGACACCCAGCCGGAGGTGCACCGGCCGATGTTCAGTCGCTCCATGGGGCTGGCGTTGACTGGTGCGCTCAACGACGCGCGCGCGGTCAAGCTGCCGGCGGGCTACGTGCTGGGCGACCTGTTCAACGACACCGGCAAGGTCAGTTGGTGGCACAAGACCGTAGGGACGATGCACAACCTGGCCGAGCGCAACCCGCTGTTCAAGCGGGTGTACGACGGCGTGCAGTCGTTCATCAACGATGTGTCCTACTACGCCAACGAGGCGGCGGACAAGGCGCCCACGATCCTGCCCAAGCTGGAATCGTGGCGCGACCTGGCCAAGCAGCCGTTGAAGCCGGAGGACACCAAGGCGATCGCGGCGCCAATCTTCGAGGGCACACTGACCTGGGCGCGCGGCGCCGACGGCAAGCCGGTGAAGATGGCCGACCGGGAAACCACGGCCGCTGGCCTGAACGCCACGCAGAAGGCCAACGAGATGCTGCGCGCTGGCGCCATCACGCCCCAGGTGCTGAAGATGTGGCAGGGCCTGCCGCAGGAGCAGTACGAGGCGAACGTCGACAGCCGCTACGGCGCGCAGATGCTCAAGGCGGGCATCGTGTGGAAGGACAGCGAACTGCGCTCGATGTTCAACCTGAACGACGCGCAGATCGCGCTCTACAAGGAATTCCGAGCCGCGGTCGACCAGAGCCTGAACCACATGGCCATCAGCGACATGCTGCGCTTTGGCGGCAAGGACGTGGAGGCGGTGCGCGACAAGGCGCTGGCCGCCGGCGACGCGCAGAAGGCCGCGGTGCTGCTGCGCGACCACCTGTTTGAACTGGCCGACCAGCAGCACGACCGGGCCGACGTGCTCAACGACACCGCGAACCGCATGATCGAGAAGGCCGACCGCGCGCGCGACCTGATCGAGCGCGGCTACGCGCCGCTATCGCGCTTCGGTCAGTACACGCTGGACGTGGTGAGCGCCACCGGAGACCGCCTGTACTTCGGCATGTTCGAGAGCACCCCCGAACGCGCTCGCATGGCGCGCCGCATGCAGGCGCTGTACCCCGACGCCCAGATCGTGCAAGGCACGGTCAGCCAGCAGGCCTTCAAGCTGTTTGCCGGGGTCAGCCCGGAGACGCTGGAGCTGTTCGGCGACATGCTGGGCCTCGAGGCGCAGGGCGACAGCGAAGCGGCCAAGGCCTTTCAAACCTACCTGAAGGTGGCGCGCTCGAACCGCTCGGCGATGAAGCGCCTGATCGAGCGCAAGGGGGTGGCCGGCTTCAATGAAGACGTGGGCCGGGTGCTGGCCGGATTCGTGTACTCGAACGCCCGCCAGACCGCGAGTAATCTGCACATGGGGTCGCTGGCCGAAGCCGCCGACGCCATCCCCAAGGAGCAGGGGCAGCTGAAGGACCAGGCGGTGCAACTCGTCGACTACATAAAGAATCCGTCCGAGGAGGCGCAAGGCCTGCGCGGCCTGCTGTTTGCCCAGTACCTGGGCGGATCGGTGGCCAGCGCCATGGTGAACATGACCCAGCCCCTGACGGTGACCTTCCCCTATCTGAGCCAGTACGGCGGCGTGCAGGCAGCCGGCAAGCGCATGGTCGAAGCCTTCCGGCTGGCCGCGCGCAGGGCCACCGGCGATGCGGCGCTCGACGCAGCGCTGAAGAAGGCCGAGGAGGACGGCATCGTGGCGCCTCAGGAGGTGCACCAGCTGATGGCCCAGGCCGCCGGCAGCGGCAGCCTGCGCAGCGGTGACGGCACGCTGGCCGGCAACGCGCTGGCCAAGGGTGCGAACGCGCTGTCGAAACTCGGCCTGGCCTGGGGGAAGGTGTTCAGCCTGGCCGAGCAGACGAACCGGCGCGTCACCTTCATCGCGGCGTACCGGACTGCCGTGCAGCAGGGCATCTCGGACCCGGCCGGCTTTGCCGCCAAGGCTGTGGCCGACACGCAGTTCGTCTACAACCGCGGCAACAAGCCGCGCTGGGCGCGTGGCGCGGTGGGGTCGGTGCTGTTCACTTTCAAGCAGTACAGCATCAGCTACCTCGAGCTGATCAACCGCATGTGGAGCGCCGGGCCCGATGGCAAGAAGGCCGCCATGCTGGCGATCGCGGTGATGTTCCTGATCGGCGGCGCCGACGGGCTGCCCTTCGAGGGCGATGCCGAAGACGTGCTGGACGGCCTGCTGCAGCGCCTGGGCTACAACTTCTCGAGCCGCAAGGCCAAACGGGAGTTCTTGGCGGAGACGCTGGGCTTGGGCGACGTCGGTGCGCGCGTGGTGAGCAAGGGGCTGTCCGGACTGCCGGGCGTGCCGATCGACGTGAGCGGGCGCATGGGCATGGGCAGCTTAATCCCGGGCACCGGGCTGCTGACCAAGCGCAGCGACCATACGAGCGACGTGACCGAGCTCGCCGGCCCGGCCGGTGACCTGGCGCAGCGCACCTTCAAGGCCGCGAACCAGCTTGTCGACGGCGATGTACGCGGGGCGCTGACCAGCGTGTCGCCGACGGCCATCCAGAACGCGGCCAAGGCCTACGACATGTGGAACACCGGCATGTACCGCGACGGCAGTGGCCGCAAGGTCATCGACGTGGACGGCTGGGAGGCGCTGGCCAAGGGGCTGGGCTTCCAGCCCAACGACGTCGCCAGGGTGCAGGAGGCCACGCGCGTGGTGCAGCAGCAGGTGGGGCTGAACAAGATGCGCGAGGGCGAGATTTCAGCGAAGTGGGCTCAGGGGATCTTCGAGGGCGACGCCGACAAGGTGGCCGAGGCCCGTGCCGAGCTGCAGCGCTGGAACACCGACAACCCGGACTCGCCGATCCACGTGAGCATGCCGCAGATCGTCAAGCGCGTGCGCGGCATGCGGGCGTCGAAGGCCGATCGAATCGCACAGACCGCTCCGGCCGGCGTGCGCGCCCAGGTGCGGCGCGAGTTGGAGCCGCAGTGAAGGCCGTCGGCGCCATGGTGCTGATCGGCCTGCTGGCGCTGGCCGGCCTGCACTGGGCGATCGGGCTGGCGATCCTCGCCGGCACGGGCTGGCTGCTGCTGCGCAGCTGATCACCCGAACGGACGCCACACCGGGATGCCGGCTGCCTCGCATCTGCGGGCGCAGTCGGCGGTGCCGCGGCCGCCCGGGAATGCCACGCAGCCATGCGCCCCGGCGGCCACCATGCGCGTCCGCACCAGGCGCCGCACCGTGCACCAGCAGCGTGATGGGCGCCTTGGCGTGCACGCGATCGAGCGCGGTGAACACCGCCTCGCGGTCGCCGTAGTCGCGGCCGCCGCAGACGATCACCACCCGCGCGTCGGGCTGCCGGCGCAGCCACAGCACGTGCTGCTCCAGCATGCTCTCGCGGGTGGCCACGCGAGTGGACGGCGCGCCGGGCGGCATGCGGTATTCGGGCTTGGCGGGGTTACCCATGGCCACATTCTGGCGGGAACGAAGCCTCCGGAACCCGCGCCTTTTCTCAGACGAAATTGCGCCTTCAGTTCCCACGATCCGCGGGAAAGTGGCGCCAATGCTGGCAAGTGGGTGCGGATTGTGATTCTGGTCGTCGCCGGTTCGAGTCCGGTCAGCCACCCCAAACACTCATGAACGCCGACACGCAATCTGCGGTCGGCGTTTTGCTTTGGTGCGATGCTCTTGCGGCGCATCAAGCCGGTGCAGCTCGGCACTGCGCACACTGGCGTTGCGATGAGCAAACGCTTTCCGATCCATCCGGTGCACCCTGAGCGCGTGTGCTGGGGCTGCGATCGCTACTGCCCCCGGGACTCGTTGATCTGCGGCAACGGCTCTGAACGCACGCAACATCCCGTCGAACTCTTCGGTGACGATTGGGCAGAGTGGGGCTTGGACGCCGCACCGGAACCGGTCACTGCGAGTGCTGAAACGCCCAGCGGATCGTGTGCCGATACAACTGACCCGGCATCAGCCAGCAACTAGGCTGTGGCCACTCCGGATGGTGCGGGCTGCCAGGCAGGAACTGCGGCTCCAGGGCGATGCCGCTGCATGGCGCCAGCAATACGCCGCCGGGCGTGCACACGTCGCGCAGCAACTGCCCGGTGTACAGCTGCAATGCGGGGAGCGTGGTGTACAGGCGCATCGTGAGCGCGCCATCGGCGGCGGTGAGCGCCAACGCGGGGTGTCGCATCGAGCGGCAGTCGGAATCGAGTAGGAAGGCATGGTCGTAGCCGCCTGCGAGGCGCTGCTGCTCGTCGCAGAGCCAGTCCCGCTGCACCGTCTTGCCTTGCCGAAAATCGAAGCCGGTGCCGGCCACAGGGGCCAGAGCGCCCAGCGGAATGAGCTCACCATCCACCGGCAGCCATTGCTCTGCGTTCAACTGCAGTCCGTGTGCGCGCGCATTCGTGACGCGGCCGTCGAGATTGAAGTAGGCGTGGTTCGTGATGCACACGGGGCAGGGTGCGCTCACCTGTGCCACCGCCTCCATTTCGATCGTCATCGCATCGACGAGGCGGTAATCGACGTGCAACTGCAACGCGCCGGGAAAGCCCTGGTCGCCGTCGGCCGACACCAATGCCAACCGCACCCAGGATTCGTCGCCGGCGGCCACCTGCCAGTTGCGCGCATGAAAGCCGCCCGGGCCCCCGTGCAATTGATGGCGCGCGCCTGGCGCGGTCGCAAGCGCCCAGCTTTGGTCTTCACGTGAGATGCGGGCACCCGCGATGCGGTTGGCGTAGCGCCCCACGGTACTGCCCAGAAACGCCGCGCGCGCACCCGCCCCGCCGTCTTCGGTGCGCGGCAGGATCACAGGTCGACGCGCGCCATCCGGCATCGGCACCTCGCACGCAAGCCACGTGGCGCCCTGCGTGGACAGCGTCAGCGACAGGCCTTCGGGCCTTTGCAGGTGCAGGATGGTCATCGGGTGTGGGTGGTGCTTGGCGTGCCGGCCGCGTGTGGCGCCAGCAGCAGTTCGATCGCGGCCAGCTCATCGTCGGCAAGGCGCGCGCCCGCCAGTGCGCCCACAGCGTCGAGCACCTGCTGTGGCCGGCTCGCGCCAATCAGCACCGAGGTGACCGTGTCGTGGCGCAGCACCCAGGCAAGCGCGAGCTGAGCCAAGGTCTGACCGCGCGCGCCTGCGAGCTGGTTCAACTCATTGGCCAGCTGCACGCGCTGTGGCGTGATGTGTTCCGGCCGCAGAAAACCCGCGCCGCCGCCGGCGCGCGAATCGGCCGGCACGGTGCCGGCCAGGTAGCGGTCGGTGAGCAAGCCTTGCGCCAACGGCGAGAACGCGATCATGCCGATCCCTTCGTCGGACAGGGTCTGCAGCAGCGCCTGCTCGACCCAGCGATCCAGCATGTTGTAGCGCGGCTGGTGGATCAGGCAGGGCGCGCCCGCGGCGCGCAGCAGGGCTGCCGCACGGTGCGTCAGGTCCGCGGGATAGTTCGACAGGCCGACGTACAGCGCGCGGCCGGAGCGCACCACATGCGCCAGCGCCTCCATCGTCTCCTCCAGCGGCGTCTGCGGGTCGGGACGGTGGTGATAGAAGATGTCGACGTAGTCCAGGCCCATGCGCCGCAGGCTCTGGTCGAGGCTGGCGATCAGGTACTTGCGCGAGCCGCCGTCGCCGTAGGGGCCGGGCCACATGGGGTACCCCGCCTTGGTGGAGATCACCAGCTCGTCTCGGTGCGAGCGCAGTTCGCCGTGCAGCAAACGGCCGAAGTTCTCCTCTGCGGAGCCGGGCGGCGGGCCGTAGTTGTTGGCGAGATCGAAGTGCGTCACGCCGTGGTCGAAGGCGGTGCGGACGATCGCGCGCCCGTTCTCCAGCGCGCTGGTGCCGCCGAAGTTGTGCCACAGCCCGAGTGACACGGCCGGCAACTGCAAGCCGCTGCGGCCGCAACGGCGGTAGTGCATGGGCGTGTGCGCCATCACCCGGCGAAGGTGTGCGCCGGCATGCCGACGGCGTTGGTCTCCACCGCGAACAGCGCGCCGGCCAGCGGTTGCGCGGCAAGCTTCTTGGCGCTCAACTCGAAGCGCGCACTGCTGATGAACAGCGTGCTCATTCGCGGGCCGCCGAACGCCACGTTGGTGATGTGGCTGGTGGGCAACTGCACGCGCTGCAGCTCCGTGGCGCTGTCCGGTGCATGGCAAGTGACGCAGGCGGCGCCCCAGTGCGCGATCCACAGCCGGCCATCGGCGTCGGTGGTCATGCCGTCGGGGAAGCCGTCGTGCGATTCGAAGCGCAGCCAGACGCGCGGGTTGGCGATGGCACCCGACGCTGCGTCGAAGTCATAGGCGACCACCTCGCGCTCGACCGTGTTGTTGACGTACAGCGTGCGGCCGTCCAGCGACCACGTGGGCCCGTTGGTCACGGCCCAGCCCAGATCGGCGACGCGGTCTCCATGGCCGTTCGGACCGAAGCGGTAGAGCGCGCCGGTGCGGGCGCGACAAGCGAAATCCATCGTGCCGCCCCAGAAGCGACCATGTGCGTCGCACTTGCCGTCGTTGAAACGGTTTTCGGCCCGTTCCGGCTCCGGTTCGTGCAGCCGTTGCAGCCGAGCCGAGGCGGGGTCGAACAAGGCCAGTCCGCGGCGCAAGGTCACGGCCAGGCCGGGCGCGCTGCGGCGCTCTGCCACCGCGGAGATGGTGTCGTCGAACGACCAGCTGCGCCGCTCGCCGCCGTCGGCGGTGCAGCGGTGCAGCTGGCGCTCGAGAATGTCGACCCAGTACAGGGCCTGTTCGCGCACCGACCAGCACAGGCCTTCGCCCAGCGTGGCGCCGGCCGGCCACAGGCAGCGCGGCTCCGACAGCAACTGCGGGGCGACGACCATCAGTGCGATTCGCGTGGCACGGCAGCGCCGCTGCCGCCGACCAGGAAGTCGAGGTCAGCGCCCAGGTGCGCCTGCTGAACATGCTCGACGTAGAGCTTGTACCAGCCGCGCTCCGGCTTCGGGGGCGGTGCCCAGCCTTCGCGGCGCCGGGCCAGTTCGGTGTCGCTCACCTCCAGGTGGAGTCGCCGTTGGGGCACGTCCAGTTCGATGATGTCGCCGTTGCGCACGAGCGCCAGCGGGCCACCGGCGGCGGCTTCCGGCGAGGTGTGCAGCACCACCGTGCCGTAGGCAGTGCCGCTCATTCGCGCGTCGGAGATGCGGACCATGTCGGTGATGCCCTTGCGCAGCACCTTGGGCGGCAGCGGCATGTTGCCCACCTCCGCCATGCCCGGGTAGCCGCGCGGGCCGCAGTTCTTCAGGACCATCACGCAAGTCTCGTCGATGTCGAGCGCCTCGTCATCGATGCCCGCACGGAACTCCTCGATGCTGTCGAACACGACGGCGCGGCCACGGTGCTTCAGCAGCTGCGGCGACGCCGCCGACGGCTTGATCACCGCGCCATCAGGTGCCAGGTTGCCACGCAGCACCGCAATGCCGGCCGCCGGCTTGAACGGCTCGGCCAGGGGCCGGATCACCTCGCGGTTCCAACAGGGCGCGCCGGCGATGTTCTGGCCGATCGTGCGGCCGTTGACGGTGGGAGCGTCGAGGTGCAGCAGGTGCTGGATCTCGCGCAGCACGGCGGGCAGGCCGCCGGCGTAGCAGAAGTCCTCCATCAGGAACCGGCCCGACGGCTGCAGGTCCACCAGGCAAGGCACCTCGGCGCCGAGCGCGTCCCAATCGTCCAGGCTCAGCTCCACGCCCATGCGGCCGGCCACGGCCAGCAGGTGGATCACCGCGTTGGTGGAGCCGCCGATCGCGGCATTGGCGCGGATCGCGTTCTCGAAGGCCTGGCGCGTGAGGATCTTCGACATGCGCAAGTCCTCGTTGACCATCTCCACGATGCGTCGGCCGGTCAGCTGCGCCAGCCGGTTGCGGCGCGTGTCGGCGGCCGGAATGGCGGCGTTCTCGGGCAGCGCCATGCCGAGCGCCTCCACCATCGACGCCATCGTCGAGGCCGTGCCCATCGTCATGCAGCTGCCCTTGGAGCGATGCATGCAGCTCTCGGCCTCGGTGAACTCGGCCATCGTCATCTCGCCGGCGCGCACCATCTCGCTCATCTGCCACACGCCGGTGCCCGAGCCGATGTCGCGGCCCTGGAACTTGCCGTTGAGCATCGGCCCGCCCGACAGGCCGATCGTCGGCAGATCACAGCTGGCCGCGCCCATCAGCAGCGCCGGCGTGGTCTTGTCGCATCCCATCAGCAGCACGACGCCGTCGATCGGATTGCCGCGGATCGATTCCTCGACGTCCATGCTGGCGAGGTTGCGGAACAGCATCGCGGTCGGCCGCAGTTGCGTCTCGCCGAGCGACATCACCGGAAACTCGAGCGGGAATCCGCCGGCCTCGTAGACCCCGCGCTTGACGAACTCCGCCAGTTCTCGGAAATGCCCGTTGCAGGGCGTCAGCTCACTCCATGTGTTGCAGATGCCGATGACCGGACGACCGTCGAGCTCGTCGTGCGGATAGCCCTGGTTCTTGAGCCAGCTGCGGTGCATGAAGCCGTCTCGATCCTGCTTGCCAAACCACGCCTGGCTGCGGCGCAACGGCTTCTTCGTTTCCATCAAAACTCCTCGACGCTTGACGGCCGGGATCGTATCGCCGCACACTGATATAAGAAAAATAGAAATTGAGTTAACTGAGATACCAAAACGTGCATACATCTGAGGAGCCATTCATGACTGCAGCCGCGGGCACCGGCGCGCGCACCCAATACCCCAGCCTGCGCGACCGGCGCGTGTTCGTCACGGGAGGCGGCTCCGGCATCGGCGCCGCGATCGTGGAGGGCTTTGCGGCGCAGGGCGCGCAGGTGGCGTTCATCGACGTGGCCGAGGCGGCGAGCGCTGCGCTGGCCGAACGCGTGAAGGCCGCCGGCTTGCGCGAGCCCTGGTGGCGCTGCTGCGACGTGCGTGACGTGAACGCGCTGCAGGGGGCCATTGCCGCGGCCGCCCAAGCCCTCGGCGACTTCCACGTGCTGGTGAACAACGTGGCCAGCGACGAGCGTCACACGATGGAGGCCGTGACACCCGACTACTGGGACGAACGCATGGCGATCAACC
>CAMLIZ010000002.1 GCA_946480245.1 uncultured Pseudomonadota bacterium | reverse complement strand
CCGCCGTCGGCGCGGCGACCGCCTAGAGTCGGTGCAAGGTCCTTGTTCCTTACAGCTGCCCCTCGATCCGCCCGGGGCCCTTTCTTGCTTGGGAAGGGATGAGATGGTGATCAGGCATTGCACACGGCATGACGTGGCCCTGGCATGGTGGGCCTTGGTGCTGGTGTGCGTGTCCGCCACCGCCCAGCCGTTGCAGCTGATCGACGACCGCCTCGGCCTGGCCTGGTCGCGCCAGGAAGTGGCCAGTGCCGGAGAGCCGGCGCTCGATGCCGCGCTGCACAAGGCGCGCGCCAGCGGCGGCTTGGGCTGCCGCACCCATTGCGCACTGATCCAGGCCGTGTGGCGCCGATTGAGCCCGGTGTTCGCGGCGCAGCAGGCCACGCGCCGGCACCGCTTCACCTTGAAGCTCCACGTGGTGCAGCAGGACGATGTGGACGCCTTCGCCACGCCCGATGGCTCAATCGTATTGAGCGAAGCCTTCGTGCGCCACGAGGCCCTGGACGCACCGCAGCTGGCCTTCGTGCTGAGCCATGAGGTGGCGCACGTGCTGCTGGAGCACGAGCGGCAGACGCTGACCACCGCGCTCGCGCTGCTGCCGCGCAACGTGCCGCGCACGGTGTCCGACATCTACGTGGAGCTGGCGTTCAACTTCGGGCTGCTGAAGGCCATCGAGCCGAGCCTGCATCAGGCCGAGTTCGAGGCCGACGAAGTGGGCTTCGAGCTGGCCGCGCTGGCCGGCTATGCGCCGGCGCGCCAGTTGCGGTTCATGCAGGCGCAGGCGCGCCAGGGCGACGAGGCCTCCAGCGTCAGCACCAGCCATCCTGCCGCGCGGGCCCGCCTGCAGCGGCTGCGCTCGCTGCTGCCGCTGGCATCGCGCATCTATGCCGGCAGGGCCCGCGCTAGCCGGTGGCGCGGGCCTGCGTCGCGGCAGCGGCGCCCAGGCTAACGGGCCGAAGCGCGCCGCACCGGCCGGGCGGTGTCGGGCAGCAGGCTGCCCATCAACTTCGGTGCGTCCTCATGCATGAAGCGCTTGAGCGCCTGTGCCGAAGGCGGCAGCCGGTGATGCGCGAGGTGCAGCACGTACCAGCTGCGCACCACGGGCAGCCCCTTGGCGTCGAGCAGCACGAGGTGGCCGGTCTGGTGCTCCAGGCTCACGGTGTGCAGCGAGATGAACGCCAGCCCGAGGCCGGCCATCACCGCCTGCTTGAGCGACTCGTTGCTGGTCATCTCCTGCGCGATCGTGGGCTCCAGACCCTGCTGCGCGAAGTACTGCGTCATTGCATGGCGCGTGCCGGAACCCGGCTCGCGCGCCACGAAGGGCCAGGCCAGCAGCCGGCGCGGCTCGATGCGGCGCTTGCCCGCCAGCGGATGGTCGGTCGGCGCGATGATGCCGTGCGGATGCTGCGCGAACGGCTCGGCCACCAGCGGAAGGTGCACCGGCGGGCGGCCCATGATGGCCAGGTCGACCTGGCCCTTTTCGAGCAAAGCGATCACGTGGTCGCGCTCACCGATCAACACGTCCACCTGCACGCCCGGGTGCTGCGCCCTGAAACGCGCCAGCAGGCGCGGCGCGAAGTACTGCGTGGTGGCCACCACCGCCACGCGCAGGTGTCCGTGGCGCAAGCCCTTGAGCGCATCGAGCGACTCGCTGGCGTCGCGCAAGGTCTGCGCGATGCGCTGCGCATGCGGCAACAGCGCCTGCCCGGCCTCGGTGAGCCGCGTGCTGCGGCCCGCGCGCTCGAACAGCGGCTGTCCTGCCGCCGCCGACAGCTGCGCCATCTGCATGGACACCGCCGGCTGCGTGAGGTGCAGGGCTTGCGCGGCGCGCCCGAAGCCGCCGTGCTCGGCCGCGACCAGAAAGATCTGCAGCTGGCGCAGCGTGGCGTGGCGCAGCGAATCCGGCAAGGGTGTTCTCCATTCATCAGACCTGTTGATACATCAGCGACGCTGATGTTCGAGATCGTCATCATAAGTTGTGCTGACCTAGACTGCGCGCTCCATTGATGTTCAGGGAGAACCGATGAGCCAGATGATCGATGTCGCCGACCTCGTGCAGGACACCCCGCTGCAGGACCTGAAGCCCGCGCGCGGGCGCTTCCACCAGAACGCGGTGATTCCGCTGCTGCAGCGCTTCTACGAGCCGCCGCAGATCGAGCAGATGCGCGAGCGCGGGGTGGACCAGCGCATGATGTTCGGCATCAACCCGTACTACATGGCGCTGGTGCAAGGCACCGCGCTGCACGACGCGAGCGGCGCGGTCGTGCTGCCGCAGATGCCACCCAGCAAGCCGCTGGAGGCGCTGGTGGTGCCGATCCTGGCCGAGGCCGACGACATGAGCGGCGAGAAGGATCCGTCGAACCAGATCAAGTACAGCCCCGATGCGCTGAAGGGCAAGATCCTGCACAAGTACGACGAGATCGTGCTCGGCTATGCCGCGCTGGCCTGCTCGGCGCACTGCCGCTACTGCTACCGGCTGGACATCTTCAACGGCTCCACCGGCAAGGGCCTGGTGAAGGCCGATGAGCTGCGCGAGTACATCGTGCGCTACAACCACGACCTGGCCGAGCGCTTCGGCGTGGACGCGCAGACCGGCCAGCGGCGCTACCCGATCCGCGAGGTGCTGCTGTCCGGCGGCGACCCGATGGTGCTGTCGAACAAGAACGTGTACCGCTACATGGCGGCTGCCGCCGAGGCCGGCGTGCACACCGTGCGCATCGGCACCAAGGAGATGGCGTTCCGCCCACAGCGCTTCGACGCCAACTTTGCGGCGATGCTGGCGCTGTTCCACGAACAGTACCCGGACGTGCACTTGAACCTGGTGGTGCACTTCACGCACCCCGACGAGATGCTCGAGCGCGACATGGGCGGCCAGTACGTGCGCAACGAGCGCGGCTACCTGCGCTGGCTGCAGCCGGTGCAGCAGGCACTGCGGAACGTGCAGCAGCTCGGATTCGTCACGCTGGAAAACCAGACCCCGGTGATCGCGCGCGTCAACGACGACGTGGCCAGCCTGCGCCTGCTGCACGAGGAGCTGCGCCGCATGGGCGTGAAGCCGAAGTACCTGTTCCAGTGCCGCGAGATCGAGGGTCACAGCGCCTTCGCCGTGCCGGTGGAGCAGGCCTGGCGCCTGCACAACGAGGCGCAGAAGGGCCTGTCGGACACCGCACGTTCGCGCTTCGCGATGTCCACCGAGGCCGGCAAGCTGGAGGTGGTGTCGGTGATCGACGGCCCGCTGCGCGGCACCCACGCCTTCGACGACGGGCTGGTGGTGATGAAGGTGCACCGCTCGCCGGCATCGGCTGGTACGCAGGGCGACCTGATCATCGCGCGCCGCAACCCGCAGGCGCTGTGGCTGTCGGACTACGAGGACCGCATCGTCTACGACGGCCGCCAGGAGGCGCAGGCGGCGCCGGCGCAGCCCGAGTTGCGTGTGCTCGAACGCGCGTGACGGCCCGCGCCGCTTGTACGGGCAGTTTCAGTCCGACGGCGGCATCGCGGTCTCGACCACCTGCTGCGCCAGCACCATGTCGCGGCGGCGCAGCGCGCTCCAGTCACGAACGCTGCGCCCGCTGTCCCGCAGCAGCGCACGCAGCCCGGCCACCTCGCCGCCGCTGGCGGCAGCCGCCATCCAGGCCTGCAGCCGGTGCGCATTGGCGCAGTCCACCGCGGACATCACGTTCTGGCGGGCGGCGAGTTCCTCGAGCGCCTGCTGCTCCTCGTCGAGCGCGGCCAGGCGCTCGCTGGTCCAGCCCACGCGGCGGCCGAGGGCCAGCCCGGCCGCGTGTTCGTCGAGCTGCTCAGCGTGGGCCAGCAGCGTGTCCGCAAGCCGCTCGCACACCTCGCGGCGCTCCACCCAGGCCGGGCTTTCGGGCTCGCAGTAGCGCAAGGCCTGCTGCAAGCCGACGCTGCGCCACAGTCCGCTGATGCGCCAGCCGGCGGCCAGCAGCAGCAGGCGGTGCGGCTGCGCCGGGCTGCCCTCGAACGCGGCGCCCAACAGCGCCGGCACCGCGCTGGCATAGGCGGTGGCGCGCGGGGCGGATGCGGCCATCTGCATCGCGTCGGTCTCCTGCTGCGGCAAGCCGGCAGCGCCCGCCTCGTCCGCCAGTGCCAGCCAAGCCATCGCGTTGCCGGGGTCCAGCCGAGCCCATTGCGCCGGGCTGAGCAGGCGGCACGACGCCGCTGAGTCGTCGGCCTGCAGGCACGCCTGCCAGGCGATCGCATAGCTCGTGGGGTCGCGGGTGCCGGCAGCCCAGGCGGCGAGCCGGTCGGTCTGGCCGCTGGCCAGCAAGGCCGCCGCGTGCACGGCGTCGGTGTGCGTTTGCGCCAGCCGTTCGGCTGCCGCCGTCAGCGCAGCCGCGTTGCGCGGATCGGTAGGCACTTCGGCTTCAAGCGTCTGGTCCGCGCCGGGCGGGCACCAGTCGTCGCGCACTTTTGCCGGTGCCGTTGCCAGGCGCGGCGCCGCGGCGGGCCGCGGGCTGGGCGCGCCCACCCGCTCGGGCTGCGGCCCGAACGGCGACGCAAGCTCTGCGGGCCTGGCCTCGGCCTGCAGTCGTGGCGGCGGTCGCGCGGGTGCGGGCGCAGGCGCGCGCCAGACGACCACGGCCACCAGGCCGATGGCCGCCGCGACACCGAGCTTGCGCTTCTTGCCCATCGTGCTTCCCTGCTGCTGCCGGTGTGCTCTCTTTCCGGCGCAGCGGCAACAGAGGCCACCCTGCCATCGCGGTCGTTCCCAGCCGCGGCGTGCGCCGTCAGGCGGCCAGCTTGAACACCGACACCGACTCGGCCAGCCGCTCGGCCTGATCCTTCAGTCCGGATGCGGCCGACGCGCTCTGCTCCACCAGTGCGGCGTTCTGCTGCGTCATGCGGTCCAGTTCGCCCACGGCCTGGTTCACCTGCGTGAGGCCGCCGGTCTGCTCCATCGTGGCGGTGGTGATCTCGCCGATCAGCTCGCTCACGTGCTGCACCTGCTGCACGATCTCGCCCATGGTCTTGCCGGCCTCGTTGACCAGCGTGGCGCCGGATTCCACCTTGGCCACCGAGTCGGCGATCAGCGTCTTGATCTCCTTGGCGGCCTGCGCGCTGCGCTGCGCCAGGTTGCGCACCTCACCGGCCACCACCGCGAAGCCGCGGCCCTGCTCGCCGGCTCGCGCCGCTTCCACGGCCGCGTTGAGCGCGAGGATGTTGGTCTGGAACGCGATGCCGTCGATCACGCCGATGATCTCGGCGATCTTCTTGCTCGACGCACTGATCTCGCCCATGCGCGCCACCACGTCGCCCACCACCTGGCCGCCGCGCGCCGCCACCTGCGAGGCGCTGGTCGCCAGCTGATTGGCCTGCTGCGCACTGTCGGCACTGCTGCGCAAGGTGCCGGTCATCTGCTCCATCGAGGCCGCCGTCTGCTGCAGGTTCGCGGCCTGCTGCTCGGTGCGGCTGGACAGGTCCTGGTTGCCGCGCGCGATCTCGTGCGAGGCGCTGGACACATGCTGCACGCCGGTGCGCACGTCACCCACCACCTTGCGCAGCTGCGCGGTCATTTGCGCGATGGCCTGGGTGACCTGCGCGGCTTCGTCGGCGCCGTGCACCTCGACGTCGTTCGACAGATCCCCTTCGGCCACGGCCAGTGCGGCGCGGCGTGCCGCCTGTAGCGGCGCCACGATGCCGCGCGCGATCACCAACGCCAGGCCCATGCCGGCTGCCAGCGCCGCCGCGCTCACGCCCAGCAGCACGAGGATGCTGTTGCGCGCCTGAGCCGCGGCCGCGGCGCCCTGCCCTTCGAACTGCGTCTGCTGCAGCGCCACCAGCTTTTGCACCTGGCCGAGGTAGGCCTTGCCCAACGGCACCAGCGTGCCCTTGACGTCATTGGCCACGCTGCTGCCTTCGGACTTGCGCTGCACGAGCTTGGCGCGCAGTGCCACGTACTGGCCGGCCAGGCGCGAGATCTCCGCGAGCATCGCCTGCTCGTCGGCCGCCGTGGCCGCCTGGCCGAGTGTGGCCACGGTGTCGGCGGCGCGCTTCGTGCCCTGGTCGATGTCCTGCTTGAGGTCGTAGGCGAGCACGTCATCGTCGATGGTGGTCACCACCGTCGTGCGCACCAGGTCCACGGTGACGGACTGTTCGAGGCGCTTGGCCAGCTCGAGCTTGTGCGCCTGGGGGCCGGCCAGGCCGGTCACGATGGCGCGCAGCGCATACGCGTTCCACACGCCAGTGGCGGACACCGCGCCCAGCAGCGCCAGCACGATGCCGAAACCGAGCAAAAGTCGCGTGCGAATGTGCATTGCTTGTCTCCCGAGAACGCAGCAGCGCCCGCCGACTGACGGGCCGTGCCATGGGTATCGGCCGCGCGCGGCGGGACTTGACGGTGGAAAGTGCTCAGTCGCGGGCCGCCAGCAGCTTCACGTCGGGCGGCATCAGGCCGTATTGCAGCAACGCATCGTCGAAGCGCCGCGCGTTCTCCTGCATCGGATGCTGCTTCCACTCGTCGTCGAAGCTCTTGATCGCGCTGGCCATGGCGTCGGCGTCCTTGGGCGACAGCAGGTTCAGCCAGGCCACCATGTTTTGCTGCGACAGGCCGGCGTGCGCGAAATAGGCGGTGAGAAACGGGCCGGCCGTGGGCGCATGGTCGTCGAAGCTGGTGGCGTGCCGGGCCAGCGCGTCGGCCACGTCGTGGTGCACGCCCATGGCCTGCAGCCACTGCCTGCCCGCTTCGTCGAAGCGGTGCGAGTGCGAATGCGCCTCGGCGCCGGTGTACAGCGCCGAGCCGGCCAGCACCAGCACCGCACCCACGCCCGTCCACGCGGTGGCGCCCAGGCCGAGCAGCGTGGCGTCGCCCACGAACACCGCTTCGTCGATGCCTGAGCCGGTGAGCATCAGCAGGTAGCCGGCCGCGTTGAGGCTCTGGCCCACGCCTTCGAGCGGCTTGCCGTCCTGGAACGCCATGGCCGCGCTCACCACGCCGAGCACCGCCGAGGCGAAGTCGGAGGTGTCCTGCAGCGCCACCCGCAGGCCTTGCTTGAGCGTGAACTTGGCGCCGTCGGACAAAGCCAGCGCGTCGATGTCGGCGGCATAGCCGGCGTAAGCCTTGGCCAGCGGCGTGTCGTCGGAGCCCGGGCGCAGGGCCGACAGCCGATTGGCCGGGATGCCCGCCGACAACGCATACGATACGCCGGCCAGCTCCTGGCGCACCCCGGACGCACCACTCACCAGCCCGTTGAGCAAGGCACCGCGCTGCGCGTCGCGGCCGAACTCGCCCAGCTCGTAGGCGGCGTTCTGGAAGTACAGCGCAGCGCCCAGCGTCTTGTGGCCGCGCTTCCACAGCGCCTGCATCACCTGCGTGGCTCGCGGGCCGAGCAGCGGCACGTCGCCGGTGCCCAGGCCGCTGATCCAGGCCTTGCCTGCCATCTCCACCACCTTGCGCAGCGAGCGCTGGAACCACACGGTGTTGGTGGCTTCGCCATTGCCGCCTTCCGCGGCGTCGTGCGTGGTGGCGGGTTGCGGTATCGCGTCGAGATCGGGCTTCAGCGGCGCCGCGGCGGCCCCATACGCGCGCAGCGCCAGCCGCGCGCTCTGCAACTTCTCGTGGGCCTCCATCAGCTGCTCGCCATCGCGCGCCAATGTCTTGGCCTTGTCGGGGTTGCGCGCCATCAGCGCGCGCACGCACGCGGCCTGCTCGGCAGGCGTACTGGCGCCACCCCACTCCTGAGCGGGCACGGCGAGAAAGGCGGCGTCCTCGGCAACCTGCGCGTTCAGATCCTTCACGTGGTCGCCGAGCTGTTGCAGGCTGTCGCGTGCGCACGCCTGGGCGGCGTCGGCCGTGGCGCGGTCGCCCGCAGCGCCGGCGCGCGCGGCCACGGCCATCGCCAGCGCCACGTTGCCGTGGCCGCCGAGTGCAAAGCGCAGACGGTACGGATACTGGAACGGGTCGCTGCCCACCTCGGGCGGCACGCCATCGGCGCGCTGCACGATGGCATCGGCCACCTTGTCGACCGCCTGCTTGCCCAAGCCCGGCTGCGCGCCGTCGCTGTACGCCGCGTGCTGGCAGGCCTTCGCCAGGTCGTCCATCAACGGGCCAGGGCCGCCGCGCGGATCGGTCCACGCGGCCACGTCGTCCAGGCTGCGCTGGATCACATGCTGCACGCGCGCATCGTCCATCACCTGCCCCACCTGGCCCGGGGTCATCGTCTTCGGATCGGTGAGTTCGTTCAGGCGGCGCATCGCAGCGGCCGCACCGCCATCGGCGTAGGCCTTCTCCACCTCATTCGCGGGCCGATTCACCAGCAGCTCCTGCTCGGCAGCGCGGATGCCCTGCTCCACGGCCGGCGCGGTGCGCGCATCGCCGCCCGCGAACGTGAGGTACACGCTGCCGCGCGCGGTGATCTGGCCGAGCGCTGCGCTGCCCGTGCTGCGGCCGCACAGCGCCACCAGCTGGTCGCGCGTGGCGCTGCTCACGGCGCCAAAGTCGCCGTCGGCCGCGTGCTGCGCAAGCACACCCAGTTGCGACGGCGTGCGGCCCTGTGCATCCAGGCTGGCGGCGTACAGGGCCTGCGCGTCGTTCACCGCCTGCTGGAACTGCGGGTCGGCGGCGGCGCGCTCGCGGATCGGTGCCGCCAGTTGCGCGGCGTCGGGCACGGCCTGCTGCGTGCCGGCGTAGTCGAGCTCCTGGTAGATCGTGGCCACCAGCTCGGTGCGCAGGTCGTCGCGGTGCGTGGCCGGCGAATCAGTGTGCGCATGGGCCTGCTCGAATGCCGCGAGCTGGCCGCGCTGCTGCTCCAGGTAGCCCAGGCGCGTGCTGTCGAGCACCGTGAGCGTCTGGCCGGGCTGCAGCGCGTTGACGGCGTCGGGCGGGTTGGCCGGGCGGGTGCCGAACGCGCGCGTGTCGAGCGCGGGCGTGGCGGGCAGCTGGCCCGGCACCAGGCGTTGCGGGTCCACGGCGGGCAAGCGGTCGAACACACCGTCGGCGTCGAGGAAGCGCCACAGCGTGTCACCCGGCTGCACCGTGTGACGCGTGATGCCCACCGGCGGCAGGCCGGGCGCGATCGCACCCACGAACGCACGCGCAGCGGCATCGGCCTGCGGTGGCGCGGGCACGGGCGGCGCGGTGGGCGGCGGATCCACGGGTACGCGGGCCGGTGCGATGTGCGGTTTGGGCGGCCTGGGCGGCTGGCCGAGGGTCCGCCACGGCAAGGGTTGCAGCAGCGGCGGTACGGTGAATCGGTTGGCGGGATCGAGCAGCATGCGGTGCAGTGAGCGGTTGGAATGCGGCCCAGTCTGCGCAGCGTGCTTGACAGTTTTGCGTCATTCCGTGTTCTCGTAGGTGCGCGTGCATCGACTACGAAAATCCGTAGTTGGTTACCTCTCCCCCCGCTTGGCGGCTTGCGAGCGGCCGGCGAGTGTGAGTGAATCGCACCCACCCAACCGAGAGGAACATGCGCGCAATTGCCCAAGAGGTCTGCGCCGCGCAGCCTTCGTATCCCGAAGGCGCTGTCGCCGGCGGCTCGTCGCCCATCACGGCCTTGCTGCACAGCTGGGCCAGCGGCGATGCGCAGGCGCTGGAGCGCCTGGTGCCCCTGGTCTACGACGAGCTGCGCCGCATGGCGCGCCGGCACCTGCGACGCGAGCGCGAGGGCCACACGCTGCAAGGCACGAGCCTCGTGCACGAGGCCTTCATGCGCATGGCGGAGCAGCGTTCGGTGCAGTGGGTGTCACGCGGGCAGTTCTTTGCATGGGCGTCGGCGTTGATGCGGCGCATCCTGGTGGACCACGCGCGCGCACGCAATGCGGCCAAGCGCGGCAGCGGCGAACACGTGCAGAGCATCGACGCGCTGCAGGACGCGTTCGGCGAGCTGCCGGAGCGCGAATCCGATGACCAGCTGCTCGACATCCTGCAGATCGACGAGGCGCTCAAGCGGTTGGCCGTGCTCGATCATCGCCAGGGGCAGGTGGTGGAGCTGCGCTTCTTCGGCGGCCTGAGCGTGGAGGAAACCGCCGAGGCGCTGCAGGTGTCGCCTGCCACGGTGAAGCGCGAATGGGCCACGGCGCGCGCCTGGCTGCTGCTGCAGCTCAGAGGCCGCGTGTAGATGAGCGCGGCGCTGGAGGAAGCCGAGCGCTGGCAGCGCGTGAAGCGCCTGCTGGCGGATGCGCTGGAGCTGCCGGCTGACCAGCGGGAGGCGTTCATCGCGCAGCACGCGCATGGTGACGCGACGCTGGCCGACGAACTGCGCGCGCTGCTGCAGGCCGCCGACCCCACGCGCAGCGTGCTCGACACCCTGCCCGCCCAGCTGGCGCTCGACGCGCTGCAGCAGCATGCCACCGGCCCCTGGTTGGGCCGGCGCCTGGGCCCGTACCGGCTGCTGAGCCTGATCGGCCAGGGCGGCATGGGGCAGGTGTACCTTGCGGAGCGGGCCGACGGTGCGTTCGAGCAGCAGGTGGCGGTGAAGCTGCTGCGCGCGGGCCTGAGTGACGCGGTGCAGATCGAGCGCTTCAAGGCCGAGCGGCAGATCCTGGCCAGCCTGGAGCACCCCAACCTGGCCAAGGTGCTCGATGGCGGCGTCAGCGACGACGGTGTGCCGTGGTTCGCGATGGAGCGCGTGCTGGGCGAGCCGATCGACGTGTACTGCAATGCACGCAGCCTGGGCGTGGAGCAGCGGCTGCGGCTGTTCCGCAGCGTGTGCCAGGTGGTGCACTACGCGCACAGCAAGGGTGTGGTGCACCGGGACCTGAAGCCGGCCAACATCCTGGTCACGCCCGAGGGGCTGGTCAAGCTGGTGGACTTCGGCATCGCCAAGCGCATCAGCGCGCAGCCGGCCGCGGCCACCGCCACGCAGCAGCGCGTGATGACGCTGGAGTACGCCAGCCCCGAGCAGGTGCGCGGCCAGGAGATCACGCCGGCCTCGGATGTGTTCTCGCTGGGCGTGGTGCTGTACCGCCTGCTCACCGACGCCAGCCCCTATCCGGCGGCCACCACCGGCAGCGACTACACGCTCGGCCAGGCCATCTGCGACACCGAGCCGCTGCCGCCCAGCCGCAACGCGCCCGGTTTGAAGCGGCGCTTGCGCGGCGATCTGGATGCGATGGTGCTGATGGCGCTGCGCAAGAACCCACAGCACCGCTATGCCAGCGCGGAGGCCTTCGCCGACGACGTGTTCCGCCACCTCGAGGGGCTGCCGGTGCAGGCGCGCAAGGGCGCGTGGAGCTATCGCGCCGGTCGCTTCGTGCTGCGCCACAAGCGCGTGGCCGGTGCCGCGCTGGTGGCCAACCTGGCGCTGGTGATCGGGCTGGGCGTGGCCGCCTACGAGGGCTACCAGGCGCAACGGCAAAAGGAGCGTGCCGAGCGCTACTTCGGCTCGGTGCGCAAGCTGGCCAACGTGTTCATCGAGGACGTGGATCCCGCGATCCGAAAGCTTGCCGGCGCCAACGCCGCACGCAAGCTCGTGGTGGACAACGCGCTCATCTATCTGAAGGAACTGAGCACCGAGCCCGACGGCGACGTGATGCTGGCCGTTGACCTGGCGCAGGGCTACCGTACGGTGGGCAATATTCAGGGCAAACCGTACCGCTCGAACCTCAACGATCCGCAGGGTGCGATGGTCAGCTATCGCAGAGCGATCAGCCTGATGGAGCCTTTGCCGCGAGTGTCCCTGCCCCCCGCCACACTGAGCGCCGTGGAGTCCGAATTGGCGCGGGACTACGAGGCGCAAGGGGCGCTGCTCGCCTGGCTGGGTCACTCGCGTGACGCGTTGCCGGTGTTCGCCGAGGCGACGCGCCTGGCGCATGACCTGGTGCGACGAGCACCGGACAACATCGGCAACAACCTGCTTCTGGCCGAGGTGCTCGACCAGTATGCGCGGGCGCTGCTGTACGAGAAGCGGTTTGACGCCTATGTGTCGACGTCGGACAGCGCCATCCGCGCGCTTGAGGCCGTGTTGCGCCTGTCGCCCGGCCATGCCGCCGCCATCAAGAGCCTGGCCAATGTGCGCAACACGCGCGGCCTGTACTACATGCAGCTGGACGATACCGACGCGAGTGCACGCGCAGCCGCATCGGAGTACGACAAGAGCGCCCAACTGCTCAAGCCTTTGCACGTCGCCAACCCGAGCGACGCGTTCCTCGCCGGTCAGTACGCCGGCAAGCTGCTCAACCTCGGATCGGCGCTCAATGAACTGCGCCAGTACGAACATGCGGCACAGGTACTGGACGATGCCATCCGCACGCTGGACGCGGTGGTGGCACGCGACCCGAATGATGAGGACTCCAGGCTGAGCGTCGGCCTTGCACGCGCCAACCTTGCCATCACCTTGATGCGCACGGGCAAGCCGGAGGATAGCCTGCGCGAAGCCCAGCGTGCGCAGGCCATCTACGACGGGCTGCCCGATGCGGCGCGCAATGCCACCGAGGCGCTGGAGGCAGAGCGCGACAACTTTCACACGCTGGCGCTAGCGGCGGCAGCGGGGGCCAACCAGAAGGGGCGCGCCGACGCGTGCAACTACGACCGCATGGGCCTGCAAGTCGCTCAGCGCCTGGCCGACAGGGTGGGCGTGTCGCCCGGCGAATTGGGCCCCGAGACGTTCCGCGAAGCCCTGCGCGCTTGCTCAGCGCCGCCCGAGGCAGTTCCGCACGCACGCTGACGCGCCGGGTGGCTCTGTGATCGGCGAACCCCTTGCGTTGATGCCAAGCCGCCTGGGCCCGTACCGGCTGCTGAGCCTGATCGGCCAGGGCGGCATGGGGCAGGTGTACCTTGCGGAGCGGGCCGACGGTGCGTTCGAGCAGCAGGTGGCGGTGAAGCTGCTGCGCGCGGGCCTGAGTGACGCGGTGCAGATCGAGCGCTTCAAGGCCGAGCGGCAGATCCTGGCCAGCCTGGAGCACCCCAACCTGGCCAAGGTGCTCGATGGCGGCGTCAGCGACGACGGTGTGCCGTGGTTCGCGATGGAGCGCGTGCTGGGCGAGCCGATCGACGTGTACTGCAATGCACGCAGCCTGGGCGTGGAGCAGCGGCTGCGGCTGTTCCGCAGCGTGTGCCAGGTGGTGCACTACGCGCACAGCAAGGGTGTGGTGCACCGGGACCTGAAGCCGGCCAACATCCTGGTCACGCCCGAGGGGCTGGTCAAGCTGGTGGACTTCGGCATCGCCAAGCGCATCAGCGCGCAGCCGGCCGCGGCCACCGCCACGCAGCAGCGCGTGATGACGCTGGAGTACGCCAGCCCCGAGCAGGTGCGCGGCCAGGAGATCACGCCGGCCTCGGATGTGTTCTCGCTGGGCGTGGTGCTGTACCGCCTGCTCACCGACGCCAGCCCCTATCCGGCGGCCACCACCGGCAGCGACTACACGCTCGGCCAGGCCATCTGCGACACCGAGCCGCTGCCGCCCAGCCGCAACGCGCCCGGTTTGAAGCGGCGCTTGCGCGGCGATCTGGATGCGATGGTGCTGATGGCGCTGCGCAAGAACCCACAGCACCGCTATGCCAGCGCGGAGGCCTTCGCCGACGACGTGTTCCGCCACCTCGAGGGGCTGCCGGTGCAGGCGCGCAAGGGCGCGTGGAGCTATCGCGCCGGTCGCTTCGTGCTGCGCCACAAGCGCGTGGCCGGTGCCGCGCTGGTGGCCAACCTGGCGCTGGTGATCGGGCTGGGCGTGGCCGCCTACGAGGGCTACCAGGCGCAACGGCAGAAGGAGCGCGCCGAGCGCTACTTTGCCTCGGTGCGCAAGCTGGCCAACGTGTTCATCTTCGACGTCGACAAGGCAGTGGAGCGCATTCCCGGTGCACTCGGGGCGCGCAAGCACCTGGTGGACACGGCGCTGCGCTACCTCGAGCAACTGCAGGCCGAAGCGCTCGACGACCCCGCGCTGCAGCTGGAGGTGGCGGCGGCGTACCGGCATGTGGGCGACATCCAGGGTGCGGCCCACATGTCCAACATGGGCGAGCCGGAGCAGGCGCTGGCCAGCTACCACCGCGCAATGGCGATCGTGCATCCGCTGATCGGCAAGGGGCCGATGCAGCGCCCCGCGCAGCTGGAGCTCGTGCTGCTCGAGACACGCCTGGGCGCCCGCCTGGCGCGCCAGGGCATGTTCGACGAAGCGAGGACCGTGGAGAGCGAGGCCTTGCGCGTGGGCCAGGCGCTGGTGGCCGCGGAGCCCACGCGCTACGAATACCAGCGCGCGCTCGGCAACCTCTACATCTACCTCACGCAGCTGTACTTCTCGCACGACGCCACCGGGCCGGACTTCCTGGCCACGTCCGAGCTGGCGCAGCAGCAGCTGAGCAAGGTGCTGGCGCTGCGGCCCGACGACACGGACGTGGTGTCCAACCTGTCGGCCGTGTACGGCTACCGCGCACTGCGCTTCATGGACGACGACATCGGCGCCAAGGGTGCGGCGCTGGCACTGGCCGAGCTGGACAAGGCCACTGCGGTGCTCAAGCCAGCCTACGAGCGCCACCCCGACCACCTGATCGTGGCGCCGAACTATGCGCACTTCCTCAGCGAGCGCGGGCAGGCGCTGCAACGGCTGGGCCGCCTGCCCGAGGCGGTGGCCGCGCAGCAGGAGGCGGTGCGCCTGCGCCAGGCGATCGCCGACCGTGCGCCGAGCGACATGTACTCGCGCGAGGGGCTGGCCGAAGAGCACTCGATGCTGGTGGAGACGCTGATCCTGACCGGTGCGGCAGACCAGGCCGTGGCCCACGGCGTGCAATCGGTGCAGCTGTTCGACTCGCTGCCGCCGGACATGCGCGAAGGCATCGGCACGCAGTACTACCGCGGCTGGGCCTACCTGCTGCTCGGCAATGCCTATGAGGCACTGGCCAAGCGCAAGCCCGCACAGCGCGTGCAGGCCATGCAGTCGGCCTGCGCGCAGTGGCGGCAGGCCCTGCCGATCCTGGAAGCCAACGACAAGCGCGAATCGATCGGCGACGACAAGGACGGGCCGAAGACCGTGCGCGCAGCGCTTCAACGCTGCGGCTGAAGCCCTTCGTGCAGCCACAGCGCCAGCAGCATCGCCTGCCCGCGCGCGGCGTCGTCGATCCAGTCGCAAGACGGCGCGCCGCTGCCCAGGCCGACCAGCGTGCGCGCCGGCAGCTTGCCCGGCGCGGGAATGCACACGAACACGCCGCTGCGCAGGTTCAGATCGTCCAGCGTGTTCAGCACGCCGAGCTGCAGCGACGTCAACGCGGGCGGCCCCGCGCGCAGGCCCGCCAGATCCCACACCAGCGGCATGCCACCGGGTCGCGCACGCTGCAGCCGCGGATCACGGTGCAGGAGACCGGCCTGCAGGTAGCCCGCCGCCCAGCCGCTTGGTGCCCAGGTGTCGGCAAAGCGCGTGGCGGCCAGGCGCCCTCGCTGCACCGCCACCTGCGCGTATTCGAGCCACTGGAACCCGAGCGACGCCAGCGTGGCGTGCACCAGCCGGCGCTGCTCGCCTGCGCTCAACGCCCGCAGCGGTTGCGCCCCCAGCCCCACCCTCACGGTGCGGAGGCCGCCGCCTCCATCGCGGCGCACACCAGTTGCGCGCGGTTGCGCGCCGAAAAGCGGCGCCGCAGGCAGCGCAGGTGGTAGTCCACCGTGTGCGCCGACAACTGCAGTCGCTGGCTGATCTCGCGGTCGCTCTCGCCCAAGGCCAGCCCGCGCAGGATGTCGCACTGCACCGGCGACACCTGGCCCAGCGGATCGGCGTCGCCGCTGCCGTGAACATGCAGGCTGAGGAACTCGTGCACCGCCAGCGCCAGCATCACCGACTGGCCGAGCACGCTGTGCGCGATCCAAGCGCGCTGGCAGGCCGACGACGACAGCGACACCACCGTGCGCTCATGCCGTCCGCCCGGCGACGCCAGGTTCATGAACACGCCGCTGTTGAGCGCGCTGCCGCGCAGCGCCTGAGCGAACTGGCGCTGCTGCGGTTCGTGCTCGCAGCTGCGCGAGGCCAGCTCGTCGACGGACCAGGCGCGCGGCAGGCCCGAAGGGGGCGCCTCGGCGTGGCGAAAGTCGAGCTCGAACAGGCGATTCTGAAAGTACTGCGCGGTCCAGTGCGGCTCGGCATAGGTGGCAAAGAAGCTGGTGGGCACCGGCACGCCGCCCTGCATGCGCACCTTGCCGTAGGCCAGCCAGTCGAAGCCGATCGCGGCGAGCGCCGCGCGCACCAGGCGCTGGCGTTCCGTCGCGCTGCGCGCCTGCAGCAGCTGGCCCAGCAGCCCGCCGGCGCCCAGGCTGCGCGCATGCGGCAGCGGCTGAAGCGCATCGTCGGTCAGCCAGACGATCTCCCCTGGCGTGGATGTCATTGCCGGTTCTCCCTGTTGTGGCGGGCCCGTCATCGATACGACAGCACCAGCCCGTGGATCAGGCGCGTCCAGCCGTCGAGCATCACGAACAGCAGCAGCTTGAACGGCAGCGAGATGGTGGTGGGCGCGATCATCGACATGCCCAGCGCGAGCAGCACGGTGGCGACGATCAGGTCGACGATCACGAACACGAGATAGATCACGAAGCCGATCTGGAATGCGCGCGTCAGCTCGCTGAGCGTGAAGCTGGGCACCAGCACCATGAAGTCGTCGGGCGAGAGCGATGCGGCGCGCTCGCGCGGCCACACCGCCTCGGCCGATTTCACGAAGAAGCGGCGGTCGCGCTCCTGCGTGTGCTTCTGCAGGAAGCTCTTGATCGGCTCGCGCGCCGCATCCAGCACCGCCGCCACGTCGCTCAGGCCCTCGCCCTTGGCGCCGAACTGGTGGCCGTGCAGCGAGTCGGCCACCGCCATGCCCACCGGCGCCATGATGTAGATCGACAGGATGATCGCCAGCCCGTTGAGCACCATGTTCGGCGGCGTCTGCTGCAGGCCCAGCGCCGTGCGCAGCAGGCCGAACACGATGACGAGCTTGGTGTAGCTGGTCATCATCAGCGCGATGAAGGGCGCCACCCCGAACGCCGCGATCAGCGCGACGAGCGTCAGCGGCTCAGGCAGGTTGGCACCCATCGCGCGGGCCTTCAGATCTCGCTCGGCGCGAACTCGGTGACGCGCACACCCAGGCGCTCGCCCACCGCCACCAGGTGGCCTTTGCCCAGCACGTTGCCGTGCGCGAGGATGCGCACCAGGCTGCGGTTCAGCGGCTGCCCGAGCTCGAACACATGGCCCGGCTGCAGGCTCTTGAGCTCGCCGAGCGACAGCGAGAGGTCGCCCACCTCGAAGCGAAGCGATACCTCGAGCGCGTCGAGCCGGTCGAGAGGCAGCGGCGAGTGTGCGTCGTCGCGGGTGGCGGTGGTGTCGGTGCTCATGGCCAGGTCCTTGGTTTCCTGCAGCGTGATGCGCTCGCCTTCGGCGCGGCCGATCAGCCGCCGGCCTGCGCGTTGGAAATCGGCCGTCACCTCGATGCCGGTGCCGGCGCGCCGCCACTGCTCGATGCTGAGCAGGTCGCCGGGGCGCACGCCGGCCACCTCGCGCAACGCGATCTGCGTCTGCCCGAGACAAAAAGGCAGCGGCAGGCGCAGCCCGCGCAAGGCGTGCCGCGCCGGGGGCGGCGACGGCGGCAGCAAAGGCAGCAGCAGGTCGAAGGCCGCGGCATCGTCGAACTGCAGCAGGCCTTCATACGTGTCCGTGCCGATCTGCAGCTCGAAGCCTGCGGCGCGCTGCGCATCGGCGACGTCATGCGCAGCGTCCGGCAGGCTCCATTCGAAGCGCAGCCGCAATGCCCGCTCGAGCGCCTGTGTGAGCGAATGCAGCGCGTCGGCCCACAGCACGGCGCGCAGTTCGCGCGGCAGCCGCTCCACATCGCGCTCATCCAGCAGGCGAGCGACGGCCAGCGCGTCCAGTGCCAGCGTGCCGGCCTGCGGACCGATGCCGAAGCGATAGGCGTCGAGCCGACGCACGCGTTGAGGCAGCGCGCGAAAGCGCAACTTGCATGGCATGTCGCGCAGGCTCAGCGCCACCGGGCCGCAGCCGCTGTACAGCCGCGAAAAGGCGTGTGCAAGCGCCGGTGCCACGCGTGGCAGTGCCGGCGCCTCCGACAAGTCGGTGACGGCGGGAGCGGGCGATGCAAGCAGCGTGGGCATGGCATTGAAGGGCTGGCGGGGCAGCGTACTCAATGCAATGCGGGCGAGGAACTACGTGATTTCGTAAACACGCTCGCCACACCGGGCGCAAGTCCCGTTCTACGAGAACTCGGTGTTGTCGTGATCTGCATCACGCTCCTAGAGTCCATCGCACCGTCTCGCCATCGAGATCACGGCCATGGCCACCACGACACCCACGTTCACCCCCACCAGCCGCATGCGCAGCCTCTTCGATGTGGCCGGGCGGCAGAACGACCTCGTGCTGGCCGGGCTGCTGGTGGCGATCGTGGCGCTGTTCGTGTTGCCGCTGCCCACGCCGCTGCTCGACCTGCTGATCGCCACCAACCTCGCCGCGAGCCTGGTGCTGCTGATCGTGGCGATGTACGTGCCCTCGGCGTTGAGCCTGTCCACGTTTCCGTCGCTGCTGCTGTTCACCACGCTGTTCCGGCTTGCGCTGAACATCGCGTCGACCAAGCTGATCCTGCTGCATGCGCAGGCCGGCCACATCATCGACACCTTCGGCAAGCTGATCGTCGGCAACAACGTCGTCGTGGGCGGCGTGGTGTTCCTGATCATCGCGATCGTGCAGTTCATCGTGATCGCCAAGGGCTCCGAGCGCGTGGCCGAGGTGGCGGCGCGCTTTGCGCTGGACGCGATGCCGGGCAAGCAGATGAGCATCGACGCCGACGTGCGCGCCGGCGTGCTCTCCTCCGCCGAGGCGCAGCGGCGCCGCCAGTTGCTGGAGCAGGAGTGCACGCTGCACGGCGCGATGGACGGCGCGATGAAGTTCGTCAAGGGCGACGCGATCGCCAGCATCATCATCGCGCTGGTCAACATCCTGGCCGGCATCACCATCGGCACGTTGATGCACGACATGAGCGTGGGCGGTGCGCTGCAGCGCTACGCCATCCTCACGGTGGGCGACGGCATGGTGTCGCAGATCCCGTCGCTGCTGGTGTCGGTGGCCGCGGGCATCGTGATCACGCGCGTCAGCACCGGTGACGCACGCGACGGGCAGCAGCAGCTGGCCGGGCAGATCGCGCGCCAACTGCTGGCGCATCCGCGCGCGCTGATCATCGCGGGCCTGGCCGTGGCCAGCTTCCTGATCGTGCCGGGCTTTCCCAAGTGGGCCTTCGCGCTGCTCGCGCTGGTGATCCTGGCGCTGGGCTTCACGATGCGCCGGCTCGGCAAGCTGCGCCGCGTGCCCGGCTGGATCTCGCACAAGGACGACGAAGCCGAAGGCGAGCAGGCCATCGCCGCGCCGGTGGCGCTGCGCCTGGCCGGCGAGCTGCGCGGCCGGGTGGACCGGCATGCGCTGGCGCGCGAGCTGGCGCAGGTGAAGGCGGCCGTGGAGACCGAGCTCGGCCCGGTGTTCCCGCGCCTGCAGATCCAGCACGACGCGCAATTGCCCGGCGAGCAGTACGAGCTGCTGGTGCAGGACGTGCCGGTGGCGCAAGGCGTGCTGGACCTGACCGCCGAGCAGCCCGAGCGCGCGCTGGCCACGCACGTGGAGCAGACCGTGCGCCGCCACGTGGCGCAGATGATCGGCCTGCAGGAAGTGCAGGCGCTGCTGCGGCTGCTGCAGCGCGAGGCACCCGAGCTGGCGGCCGAGACCGCGCGCGTGGTGCCCGCGCAGCGCATGGCCGACGTGCTGCGGCGCCTGCTGCAGGAGGGCATTCCGCTGCGCAACCTGAGCGCCATCTGCGAGAGCCTGGTGCAGCGCACGCCGCACGAGACGGACAACATCGCGCTGACCGAGATGGTGCGCATCGACCTCGGCCGCTTCATCACCAGCCGCCATGTGGGCGCGCGCCGCGAGCTGCAGGCGATCCTGTTCGAGAGCAGCCTGCTCGAGCGCATCCAGAACGCGATCGACCGCACGCCGCGCGGCAACATGCTGCTGCTCAGCCCGGCCGTGAAGCAGGAGATCCGCGAGCAGGTGCGGCGTGCCGCCGACCCGAGTGCCGCGCGCGTGGTGGCCATCACCTCGGCCGACGTGCGCCGCTACGTCAAGACGCTGATCGATCCGGTCGCGCCGCACCTGCCGGTGCTGTCGTACCAGGAGATCGACGAAGACGTCGCCTTGCAGCCCGTCGGCTGGATCACCAACCCGAAAGCGGCCTGAGCCATGTCGCCACAGAACGTGCTGGACATCACCCGCGAGGGTTTGCTGATCGTGCTGTGGGCCGTGCTGCCGGTGGTGGCCGTGGCCACCCTCAGCGCGCTGCTGGTCTCGGTGCTGCAGGCCGTGACGCAGATCCAGGACCAGAGCATCGGCCAGTCGGTGCGGCTGATCGCCGTGCTGGTCACCATCGTGCTGGCCTCCGGCTGGCTGGGGCGTGACGTGCTGCGCTTTGCAGAGCGCGCCTTCTACGCCGTGAGCACCTTGTCATGAAGATGATGCCGCGCCTCCTACTCGCCGCCCTGCTGGCGCTGGCCTGCGCCGCTGCAGGCGCGGCGCAGCTGCCCTGGCACAACCGCCCGTTCCAGATGATGGCCAACGAGAAGCCGGTGGCCGACTTCCTGCGCGAACTGGCCGCCAGCCAAGGCACCACGGCGGTGGTCGACCCCAAGGTGACCGGCGTGCTGAGCGGCAAGTTCAGCATCCGCAACTCGGCGCAGGCGCTGCTCAACGGCATCTGCCAGGCCAACGGCCTCACCTGGTACTACGACGGCTCGTTCCTCTACATCGAGCCGGCCGGCGACGCGCGCAGCGAGGTGATGCCGATCACCGCAGGCAATGCGGCGCGCATCAACGACACGCTGTCGCGCCTGAAGATCGCCGACCCGCGCTACCCGCTGGCGGTGAGCGAGCGCGACAACACGGTGTTCGTGTCCGGCCCCAAGCGCTACGTCGATTCGGTGCGCCAGGCGGTGAAGGCGGTGGAGCGCAACGGCGCAGGCGCCGACGGCGGCGAGATCCGCATCTTCCCGCTGCGCTATGCCTGGGCCGCCGACTTCCACATCAAGCGCGCCAACAAGGACGTGGCGGTGCCCGGTGTGGCCAGCACCTTGCGCGCTCTCTTCTCGCGCCAGCGCGGCAGCATGGCAGGCGCCAACGGACAGGCGGCCGCCATGCCGATCAGTGTGGGCCCCGAGCGCGAGCTGCGCCTGCGCACCGGCGAGACCGTGAACGCGCCGAAGGTGCAATACGCCACCGACGCGGCCGGCCCCGACTTCGACGGCGGCTCGCTGCCCGGCGGCGGCAGCGGCCTGCCGAGCTTTCAGGCCGACAGCCGGCTCAATGCGGTGATCGTGCGCGACACGCCCGACCACATGGCGCAGTACGCGCGGTTGATCGAGCAGATGGACGTGCGCCCGCGGCTGGTCGAGATCGAGCTGACGATCATGGACATCAGCACCGACACGCTGGACAGCCTGGGCATCGACTGGCGCCTGCACGGCAGCCATGGCGACCTGCAGATCGGCAGCGGTGACCGGCCGCCGCTCACCTGGTCCAGCGCCACGTCCGAGGCCGGGCAGGTGGCCGGCACCGACGCCAACGGCAACCCGCTGACGCCCAACGGCTCGATGCTCACCGCCGCCATCGGCCACGAGCTGCGCACCTTCCTGCTGGCGCGCGTGAACGCGCTGGCGCAGAAGGGCCGCGCCAACTTCGTGGCCCGCCCCAAAGTGCTCACGCTGGACAACACCGAAGCCGTGCTGGAGAACCTGTCGGAGATCCACGTGCGTGTGCAGGGCTTCCAGGACGCGGGCCTGTTCAGCATCACCTCGGGCACCGCGGTGCGTGTGACGCCGCTGATCGTCGACGAAGGCAAGGGGCGCAGCGTGATGCTCACCATCGCCATCGAGGACGGCAGCCTGAGCGCCACGCAGAGCGTGGACAACATCCCGGTGATCCTGCGCCGCACGGTGAACACGCAGGCCCTGATGCAGGATGGCGTGAGCCTGCTGCTGGCCGGCTTCACCTCCGAGGAGACGGTGAACGCGGTGAGCGGCGTGCCGGTGCTCGGCGACCTGCCGGTGCTCGGCGGCCTGTTCCGCCACACCGAGAAGACCCAGGCCAACATGGAACGGTTCTACATGCTGACGCCGCGGCTGGTGGTGCCCCCGCCGCCGGTGGCTGCAGGAGGTTGAACATGAACGCTGTACTGCAACCCCGCCCCGGCTGGTGCCTGCGCTTCCTCAGCGGCGCGCTGAAGGGCCGCACGATGAGCCTGAAGCCCGGCGCCAACACGATCGGCTCGGGTCTGGGCTGCGAGGTCATGCTGCCCGGCGGCGAGGTGCTGCCGCGCCACCTGTCGATCCACGTCGGCGAGCTGGTGGTGTCGGTGCAGGCCGCCGACGGTGGCCAGGCGCGGCTCAACGGCGAGCCGCTGGGCACGCAGCGCCGCAGCCTGGTGGCCGGCGACATCGTGTCGGTGGGCGCCATCGACCTGGAGCTGGACCGCAACTATCCCGATGGCGAGGCCGACGACCCGATGTTCGCGTGGTCCGAAAGCATGCTCGGCGAAGAGGAGCCGAAGGCCGCCAACGCGCCCTTGCGCACCGGCCCCGGCTGGTGGCGCGGCGGCGTCACGGCGGTGCTGCTGGCCCTCGCCGGGCTGACCGCGGTGGCCGCCTGGAACCGCTCCGCCGTGCTGCACGGCGGAGCCGCGCAGGCGCTGGACCTGGCCTCGCTCGAGAAGGTGCTGGTGGAGTACCCCGAGGTGGAGGCGGTGGCGGCGCCCAACGGCCACGTGGTGCTGAAGGGTTTCGTGGAGTCGAAGCTGCGGCGCCAGGCGCTGCAACGCGCGGTGCAGCCGTTCGGCGCGCAGGTGGACCTGACCGTGCATGCGGCCGACGACATCGTGGAGCAGGCGCGTCGCTACATCGACGACCCCGGCCTCGCGCTCACCTATGCGGGCAAGGGCCTGCTGGTGGTGTCCGGCGCCTCGGACGACGAGGCCGCGGTGCGGCAGAAGATCCGCCGCCTCGGCGAGGACCTGCACCCCAACGTGCTGGTGGCCGACCACGTGCAGTACCGCGTGGCCAAGGCGCCGCCCAAGCCCGACGAGGCGAGCACGCAGTGGGCCGCGTGGCAGGCCATGCTGCCCGCGCGCATGGTGAGCATCACCGAAGACGGGCGCGGCGGCCGCTACATCCAGCTGGCCAACGGCAGCCGCTACTACGAGGGCTCGGTGCTGCGCTCGGGCGCGCAGCTGGAATCGATCGGCGTGGACCAGCTCACCGTCAGCGGAGGTCGCGTGCCCGCGCCCTGAACAACGCGGGCCCTGTGGCCTGCACCCCGGATTTCGCACGGCATGGTGTTGCCGCGCGGAATGTGCCCCGGCCCGCAAGGCCAGGGCTTTGTCGAAGTGCTTTTCATCATCAACTTTTCTACTCAGGAGCAAGCAATGGCTACAGCAGATCCGGTCGGCGGCATCAACAGCGGCGCAGCCGAGTTCCAGCGCGTGGCGCTGGCCGCTCAGGAAGCGTCCACCAAGGTGTCGCAAGCCTCGATGGTCACGGCTGCCGTCACCGGCACCAATGCCGCCGGCACCCAGGTCGCCAAGAACGTGGGCGACGACCTGCGCCAGGCCGGCCAGTACACGAAGTAGTGATGCGCGCCCGGGCGGCGCCCCGCACGCGGGGCGGCCCCCGGCGCCCTTTGATTCGAAGGGTTCGCCACAAGCGGGCTCGGGAGACGACCATGGCAGACCACGTCACGCAGATCTCCGCGGCGCTGGCACTCGGCGGCGCCCCCGGCGCACAAGGTGCCCAGCCGCTCAGCAGCTGGAGCGCACCGGGCAACGCCCTGCCCCACATCGACCTGCAGAACGCGCAGCTGTTCGCGCGCGAGATGCTGGGCCCGGCGCCGCGCTCGTTCGACGAGATGCGCCACAGCCTGCTGCAGCAGGTGGACCACTCCGACCCCATCCGCACGATGTACGCGATGGCCGACGTGACGCTGGAGGCCCAGGGCGTGGCATTGAAGTACAGCCTGGCCACCGGCCTGACGAGCGCGGTGGTGGGCCTGTTCGGCACGATGCTCAAGAGCGCCACGGCGCAGTGAGGCCACGATGACGCTTCGCACGCTGCTGATCGCCGCCCTCGCCTTGCTGCTCGCCGGCTGCAAGGTGGAGCTGTATTCCGGCCTCTCCGAGCAGGAGGCCAACGAGATGCTGGCCGCATTGGGCGGCGAGCACATCCAGGCCAGCAAGGAGCGCCTGGACAACAACGAATGGCAGGTGCAGACCGACGAAGGCCAGCTGCCGGCCGCTCTGTCGGTGCTGCGTGCGCAGGGCCTGCCGAAGGCGCGCACCACCACGATGGGCGACGTGTTCCAGAAGCAGGGCCTCGTGTCCACGCCGTCCGAGGAGCGCATGCGCTACATCTTCGCGGTTTCGCAGGAGCTGTCGCAGACGCTGCGCAGCGTGGACGGCGTGGTCGACGCGCGCGTGCACGTGGTGGTGCCGGCCAACGACCCGCTCAACGACAAGGTGCGCCCCTCCTCCGCCGCGGTGTTCATCAAGTACCGGCCCGACGTGGACATGCGGCTGCTGGCGCCGACCATCAAGGATCTGGTGGCGCACAGCATCGAGGGGCTGGACCACGACCAGGTGTCGCTATCGCTGTTCGAGGCGCGGCGCCCGCCGTCCACCGGCATTGCGGCCACGGTCTCGCCGGTGGCCGGCCTGTTGTCGGACCGCACCGCGATCGTGCTGATCGTGCTGCTGCTGGCTGCAGCCGCTTGCGTGGCCGCGTTGCCGATGCTGCTGCGTCGCCAGGGGCTGGATTGGCGCACCTGGGCGCGGCGCCAGCTGGTCAAGCGTTGAGGTCATGAACCTCGCCGAAGCGCCCGCACCCGCCACAGCCGATCCGCTCGGGCTGATGCGGCTGGTCGCGCGCTTCAACCTGCACCCGGAACAAGGCCTGCACCCGAGCTGGCTGCCGCACGAATGGCCGCTGCGCCATCGCACACCGCAGCGCTGGAGCGCCGAGGCGCAATCGCTGCTGGCCGAACTGCTGCGGCGCCAGGGCCTGGCCGGCAGCGAGCCGCTGTTCAACTTCGACGCGCGGCTGGCGCGCCTGGCGCTGCTCGATGGCGCGTCGCTGCGGCGCCTGGCCGTGTACACCGGACTGTGCGCGCACCTGCCGCTGCTGAAGCTGCGCAACGAGATCGGGCTGCACCTGCGGCGCCAGGCCCTGCGCTTCGACCCCGGCGCAGTGGAGTTCGCGCTCGACCGCGTGCCGCTGGCCACGGCACTCAAGATGGATGCGCAGCCGCTCGGCGAACGCCCCAGCGGCATCGGCCGCCTGGTCGTGGCGCGCGGCTACCGGCTGCTGCAGGGTGCCGTGGCGAGTGCCGGCGAGACGGCGCTCAAGCGTGTGCAGCTGAAGCTGCCGCGACGCGCCGCCCAGCTCAGCCTGCCGGCGCTGCGCCCGCGCCAGCTGCGCCAGCTCGACGAACTGATGCTCTCGTGCATCGTCCCCGAAAGACTGCCGCAATGGGACTGGCTTTTCTGATTACCACCGAGAACCTGCAACTGCTGAGCGAACGCAAGGTGCTCAAGCAGGTGGAGTACAGCGCGCTGCTGGATTCCGCGCAGGTGCTGGAGGCCGCGCGCGGCGAGGGCCAGCGCATCGTGGCGCAGGCGACGCACGAGGCCGACGAACGCAAGCGGAGGGGCTATGAAGAAGGCATGCGTGCGGCTCGTGCCGAAGTGGCGCAAAGCCTGGTTTCACAAGCGCAGGCTGCGCAGCGCCAGCTGGGCCAGCTGCGTGCGTCCATGGCCGGCATCGTGGTCAAGGCGGTCGGCCAGTTCATGGCCGACGCCGATCCCGCGCTGCTGTACCAGGCAGCCCTGCTGCGCGTCGAGGCATTGATCCGCGACGAGGCGTTCATCAGCGTGCGCGTGGCGCCGGCGCAGGAGGCCGCGTTGCGCAAGGCGCTGGAGCGGCTGCGTGCGGAGGCCAGCTGGGCGCTGGCGGTGTCGGTGCAGGCCGATGCATCCCTGCCCGAAGGCGCGTGCACGGTGTCGACGGCGAGCGGTTCGGTGGACATCGGCCTGGACGCGCAGCTGGAGGTGTTTCGGCGAGCGATCGAGAAGCAAGGTGTGCGCGCAGGGGGTGGCTGATGGAACACGCCGGCACCGACCTCCCGCAAGAAGCGCTCGCGCTCGTCGCCGACCTGGAACAGGCCTTCGGCCGCGTCACACCGGCCGCGATGCGCGGGCGCGTCAGCAAGGCCGTGGGCATGCTGATCGACGCCTCCGGCATCCAGGCCCATGTGGGCGAGCTGTGCGAGCTCACCACGCCGGGCGAGCCGCCGTTGCTGGCCGAGGTGGTGGGCTTTGCGCGCCAGACGGCGCTGCTCACGCCGCTGGGCCCCACCACCGGCATCTCGGCGTTGACCGAGGTGGTGCCGTCCGGGCGCAGCTTCTCGTGCCCGGTGGGCGACGGCTTGCTGGGGCGCGTGCTGAACGCGCTGGGCGAGCCGATGGACGGGCGCGGGCCGGTGCAGGCGCATGCGCGGCTGCCGGTGCATCGCGAGCCGCTCAATCCGCTGGCGCGGCGCATGATCGAGCGGCCCCTGGCCACCGGCATCCGCACGCTCGACGGCCTGCTCACGCTCGGCGAAGGCCAACGGGTGGGCGTGTTCTCGCCGCCGGGCATCGGCAAGAGCACTTTGCTGGGCATGCTGGCGCGCGGCTCCACGGCCGACGTGAACGTGGTGGCACTGATCGGCGAGCGCGGGCGCGAAGTGAAGGAATTCATCGAGCACAACCTCGGCCGCGAAGGCCTGGCCAAGACAGTGATGGTGGTCTCCACCTCGGACCGGCCGCCGATGGAGCGCATCAAGTCGGCCTACGTGGCCACCACCATCGCGGAGCACTTTCGCGACCACGGCCAGCGCGTGCTGCTGCTGGTGGATTCGCTGACCCGCTTTGCGCGCGCGCAGCGCGAGATCGGCCTGGCCAGCGGCGAGCCGCCGACGCGGCGCAGCTATCCGCCGTCGATCTTCTCGATGCTGCCGCAACTGCTGGAGCGTGCGGGCCAGGGCGAGCGCGGCTCGATCACCGCGGTCTACTCGGTGTTGACCGAAGGCGACGACGACACCGACCCGATCGCCGAGGAAGTGCGCTCGATCCTCGACGGCCACATCGTGCTGTCGCGCAAGCTGGCCGCGGCCAACCACTACCCGGCCATCGACGTGCTTGCCAGCGTGAGCCGCGTGATGCCGCGCGTGGTGGCACCCGAGCACCTGGCCGCGGCCTCGGCTCTGCGGTCGCTGCTGGCCAAGTACCAGGAGATCGAACTGCTGGTGCAGATCGGCGAGTACAAGGCCGGCGCCGACGCGCTGGCCGACCGCGCCCTGGCGCTGCGCGGTCCGATGCGCGAATTTCTCACCCAGCCGCCGCAGGCGCTCGGCGACTTCCAACGCACGGTGCAGGCCCTGCGCCGCCTCACGGGAGCATGAGATGACGATCGACTTGAACCGCTTGATCGACGTGCGCGAGCAGCATGAGCGCACCGCACTGCAACGCTTCGCGCAGGAGCAGCGCGAGCGCGACAGCAGCCTGCAGCGCAGTGACGCGGCGCGCACCCGCCTGCAGGCGCAGCACGCCAGCAAGGCCGCGCACTGGGAGGCCGCACTGTCCGCCCTGGCGCAGGGCACGCGTGGCGTCAACGACCTGCGCGATGCCGAGGCCTGGAGCCTCGCGCTGCAGCAGGCCATCGAGCAGGCCGAGCGCGATTTGGCGGTGGCACAGGCGCTCACGGCCGAGCGCGAGGCGGCGCTGGAGCAGGCGCGCCGGCGCCTGCACGAAGCCAGTGCCGACGTGCACAAGGCACGCGAGATGGCGTTGCGGCTGGAGCGCGAGCGCGACCAGCAGCAGGAGCGCCGCGCCGAGCAGGCGGCGGAGGACCACGCCTCACAGGCCTGGGCCGCGCGCCGCGCCTCCTGAGGCCAGCCTGCCCTGCGTCGATGGCGCTCGTCACTCCGCCCTCCACCGAATTCGCCGCGCTCGAGGCGGTGATCGGTCCGGTCACGCTCACGCTGCCGCGGCTGGTGTCGATGTTCGCGGTGGTGCCGTTCTTCTCGGGCCGCTTCATCAACGGCCTGGTGCGCGGCGGCCTGCTGTTCACGCTGGCGCTGTTCATGTCGCCGGTGGCCGGGCCGATGCCCGACATGTCGCCCGCGATGTGGCTGCTGATCGCGGCCAAGGAGTCGCTGATCGGGCTGCTGCTGGGGCTGGGCTTCGGCATCTTCGTGTGGGCGGTGGAAAGCGCCGGCGACCTGATCGACTTCCAAACCGGCTCGGGCAACGCACGCTTCTTCGATCCGGCCGCGGGGCATGAGGGCGGGCCCACCGGCAGCTTCCTGGCCTGGCTGGTGATCGCGCTGTTCGTGTCTTCCGGCGGGCTGCTCGCGCTGCTGGGCGTGGTGGTGGATTCGTTCCGCGTGTGGCCGGTCACCGCCTTCATGCCGCACGTGGGCCAGGTGCTGGAGGAGTTCGTGGTGCGCCAGGGCGACACGCTGTTCCTGTGGATCGTGAAGCTGGTGTCGCCGGTGATCATGGTGCTGCTGCTGGTGGAGCTGGGCATGGGGCTGGTGGGACGCATGGCGCCGCAGCTCAACGTGTTCGTGTTCTCCCAGCCGCTCAAGAGCCTGCTGGCGCAGCTGATGATCCTGCTGTTCCTGTTCTTCCTGTACGACCAGCTGCAGGTGTTCCTGCGCCCGGAGAACGGCGTGCTCGACTTCCTGCGCCACACGCTGTAGGCGCCATGGCCGCAGACAAGCAGCATGCCCCCACCCCGCGCCGTCTGCGCGACGCGCGCAAGCGCGGTGAGGTGGCGTTCAGCCCCGATGTCACCTCCACCGGCACGTTTGTGGCCTGCGTGCTGGCGTTGTGGCTGTTCGGTGCGGCGGCGTTCGGCCTGCTGCGCGAGTTGTGGCGGCACGCGAGCAGCGGCGAGGTGTTCGTGCAGCCGCTGGCCGAGCTGCCGCAGCTGCTGCAGCACGCGCAGGCGGTGCTGCTGTGGGCCATGCTGGTGCCTGCCGTGGTGGTGGGCCTGGCGGGCGTGGCGGGCGGCTTCTTCCAGGTCGGCGGCATGGCGGTGTGGAGCCGGCTGCGGCCTGACGTGAGCCGGCTCAACCCGGCACAGGGCCTGAAGCGCGTGTTCTCCACGCGCAACCTGATCAACCTGGCCAAGATGCTCACGAAGACGCTGCTGCTCGGGGCGCTGATGTTCGTCGTGATCCGCAGCTTCATCGGCACCGCGATCCGGCTCGGCGAGGTGTCGCCGGCCGCGATGCTGCTGGTGATCGCGCATGCCGTGCTGGTCACCTTTGCGTGGGCAGCGCTGATCTACGCGGTGATGGCCGGCGTGGACTACGCGCACCAGCGCTACGAGTACCTGAAGCAGAACCGCATGTCCACCGACGAGTTGCGGCGCGAGCACAAGGATGCCGAAGGCGACCCGATCAACGCCGGCCGGCGCCGCTCGGCCCACATGGAGATGGTGTATGCGAGCTTGGCCGACCGGCTGCGCTCGGCCTCCGCCGTGATCCATTCGCAACGCGTCGCCGTGGCGTTGCAGTACCTCGGCGAGAAGGACCTGCCGCGCGTGCTGGCGCGCGGCGAAGGCGAGGTGGCGGCGCAGATCCGCCGCTTTGCCGCCGATGCGCTGGTGCCGGTCGAGTTCGACGCGGCGCTGGCTGAACGGCTGTACGAGGAGGTGCCCCTCGAGCACCCCATTCCCCGATCCCTGTACCGACCCGTTGCCGCATTGATGCGATGGGCACAGGGCCTCGATTCCTGAGACTGTCATCACGGAGACTCGACCATGCTTATCGCAGACGGCGGCGGCTATGTACGTGCACCGGTGGTATCGCCCCCTCCTCCTTCTGCGCCCCCGGCGCCGTCCCCCTCCTCGCCCAACTTCATGGGCCCGGTGGCGCCGGGCGTGAGCCGCGCGCGCGACCTGCAGGCCGAGCAGGCGCGGCTGGAGGCGCAGCGCGCCGAACTTCAGCGCGAGCTCGAAGAGGCCCGGCGCCGGGCCGAGGAAGCGCAGCGCCGCGCGGAAGAAGCCAGGAAGCAGGCCGAGGCCAAGAAGGAAGCGCAGGCCCTGCAGGACGAGGCGGCACGGCGCAAGGATGCCTTCAACGTGGCCGAAAGCGATCGGCGCAAGAAGGAAGCCGACCTGAACGCGCTCGACAAGGACATCGCCCAGAAGAAGGCCGAAGCCGCCGACGCCACCGCCAATCGCGGCGAGAGCGACGCCACGCGCAAGGCGAAGACCGAAGCCGCGCAGGCGCACGACGACCAGAAGATCGCCGCCAAATTCGCCACCGCGACCAAGCTCGATGCCGATGCCAACGAGGCCGAGCGCACCGACCGCCCCTACGCCCAGCCCACCGACGCGGACTGGAAGAAGCCCAACTTCTTCAACGACAAGCAGACCTTCGACAAGGCCGCTGCCGACGCACGCGGCAAGGCCGAAGCGGCGAAGCAGGAATTCGGCGCGGCGGTGCTCGAAGGCAAGGCGCACGACGCGCAGCGCGACGCCGATGCGGCGAGCAGCCACACGGCAGGCCTGCGCGCGAAGCTGAAGGACGCGCAGGACAAGGGCGACACCGCCCAGGCCGCCAAGCTGCGGACGCAGCTGGATCAGGCCATCGACGACGAGGCCACCGCCAAGGCCAATGCCAAGGGCCAGAAGGCCGCCTTCGACGAGGCCGACGCCGACGCGCGCGCCTCGCAGGCCAACGCCGACTGGAACGCGCAGTACAACGAGCAGTGGAAGCTGCGGCCGTACGACTACCTCGACAACAACGGCGGCGGCCGCAAGACACCGGCGGGCTTCGATCCCACCTTCTTCATGAAGCCGGCCGACGGCCACGTGACCGAGAAGGACGGCCAGTACCGCGTGACCTACCAGTCCGCCGACTCGTACGACAAGGGCAATGCCGTCGTGCAGCGCATCGACGGCCAGTGGTACGTGGTCGACGGCGACAAGAAGACGAAGATGAACGCCACCACCGCGCAGCTGTGGACGGCCTACGCCGACAAGCAGCACGCGGTGGTCGAGGCGCGCGACGCGAAGGCCGAAGGCGCGCGCGTCGAAGAGGACAAGCAGCTCGGCCTGAACGAATGGCAGAAGCAGAGCGACGCGATCGGCAAGGAGCTGGACACCGCCAACAAGGACGTCGCCGCCAAGAAGAAGGCGCTGGACGATTACCAGGATCAGCACCCGGTCGACCCCAACGCCGTCACGGCGCCGCCGGCCGACCCGAAGCTGCAGCAGCTGCGCGATGACTTCGCGCTGGCGCTGGAGAAGCAGAAGCTGGCTCAGGCCAATGCCGATGCGCTGGCCGCGGTGAACAAGCTGCAGCAGGCCAAGCGCGACCTCTACGACGAGCAGCACCGCTCGGTGTGCACGCCGGACGACAAGGGCGAGAAGCCGCTGCAGGACGCGCTTGACAAGGCGCGTGCCGATGCCAGGCAGAAGATCGGCGACGCCAAGACGCTGGCGCAGTCGATCAGCACCGACGCGCAGCACCAGCAGCAGGCCACCGAGGGCCTGCCGAAGGCGCGCACCGACCTGGCCGCCGCCGACAAGAAGCTCAACGACCTGAAGTCGAAGGCCGGCGCCACCCCCACCGCCGACCAGCAGCGCGACATCGACGCCGCGGCGCGCGCGCGCGACCTCGCACAGAAGAACGTGACGCGCTACGAGGCCACGCTGAAGGCCACCTCCGCCACGCACGAGCAGACGCTGTCGGACTACTACTACACGCACCAGTACGACGACACCCAGCACAACCCGTACTCGGCGATGCCCGCGCCGAACTACAGCGGCACCTTCGTGGGCGGCGGCTACGTCAACACCTCGTTCGACGGCCGCACCGCCGCCTACAGCGGCACCGCCGATGGCGCCAAGGCGGCCAAGAAGACCGCCGACGACGCGTGGAAAGCCTACGACGACTACAAGGCCGACATCGACAAGATGGACGCGGCCGCCGCGGCCAAGCCCGGCGTCGACAAGGCCGCCACCGACGCCACCAACGCGCGAAAGGAAGCCGAGAAGCACAAGGCGACCGACCCCGTCGCGTACCAGGACGCGCTGGAAGGCGAACAACTGGCACTGCAGCACCAGGCCGCGGTGAACCGCATGCTCGATTGGGCGGCGGCCGACCGCGAGCGACAGGCGGCCGAGGCCGACGACCGCCGCGCCGGCCGCGCGCCCGACAACCCGTCGGACACCACCAAGGCGGCGCGCCAGAAGGAAGCCGACCTGGACACCGAGGCCAACAAGAAGGTGGCCGACTGGCAGTCCGCGCAGGACCAACACGACGTCAAGGTGGCGCAGCACGGCGTGGATGCCGCGCAGGGCAAGGTCGACGACTGGAAGCGCGCGCACCCCGGCGCCGACGAGACCGGCACCGACGAATACCAGTCGCTGCTGCAGGCACGGCAGACCCTGCTGGTGGCACAGGGCACGCTGAAGGCCGGCGCCGCTGACCAGTCGACCAAGGCCGAGCAGGCGTTCCTCGCCGAGAACCTGGACCCGAGCCAGCGCGACGACCCGAAGGCGCTGTTCGACCTGTTCAACAAGAATCCGGAGCTGCTGGCGCGCTCCACGCTCGAGCAGGAGGCGCTGAAGAGCCAGGGCGGCCTGTCGGCGCAGATGGGCAACCGCACGCAGCTGCGCAACACCATCGGCCTGGCGCTGGGCTGGACGCCCACCGACGGCATCGAGAAGGAAGACCCTGCGCACTGGGCGCAGGCGCTGCGCACGCGCGACGTGTTCAGCGGCCTCGACGACAAGCAGCGCGAGCGGCTGGACGGCATCGCCGACCAGATCATCAAGGAAGGCGGCAAGACACCCACGATCACGGTGGTGCCGGTGACCTATTCCACCAAGGACGGCACCGGCCGCACGGCGCTGTTCAAGGTGGACACGCTCAACGGCAAGCAGACCTACGTGGACGACATCGGCCAGGTGTACGAGCACGACACCTGGGCCGAGGTGCGCGAGGACTTCCAGGCGCACAGCTCGATGCCGGCCGACGACGTGACCATGGTCATGCCGGAGATCAAGAGCGACCAGGAGATGCGCGACCATCCCGGCGAGGGATTGTTCAAGTACGAGGCCGACGGCCACCTGAAGCTGTGGCACGGCGACGCACGCACCGAGAGCTGGTGGGACGAGCAGCGCCGCAAGCACGGCTGGATCGACACCGCGATCGCGGTGGGCGGCGTGGTGGCCGGCGTGGCGCTCACCGTGGGCTCCGGCGGCACGCTGGTGGTGGCCGGTGCCGCGCTGGCGGCTGCCAGCGTGTACGGCGTGTACGAGAGCGGCAAGGACATCAAGTCGATGATCGATCACAAGCAGATCGATTCGGCGGGCGACTTCATCACCGACCGGCGCGCGCGCACCGATGCGATCTCGCTGCTCGGCTCGGCGCTGGGCGCGGGCGCGATCGGCTTCAAGGCCGTGGGCGCCGTGATGCAAGGCGCCAGCGCCGCCTCCGAAGGCGCCAATGCGGTGAACGCGATGGCCGGCATGGAGCGCGTGTTCGGCATGGGCGCGCTCAGCACCGGCGTGGAAGGCATGGCCGACACCGGCTACTACACGGTCACCGAGTGGAACCAGATGGATTCGAAGGAGCGCTCCAACGCGATCTTCCATCTCGGGCTCGACGCGATGAACATGACGGCCGGCGCCTGGGCCGGCAAGGCCAAGGGCAGCTGGGACAACTGGCGCAGCGGCAGTGGCAGTGGCACGCCCGCGCCCACCACCGGCCCGACCGGCAGCGGCGGCGCGCAGCCCGTGGCCGCACCGCCGCCGGCGGAAGGGCCGGCGCTGGTGGTCAAGGTGTACCGCAGCGAAGGTGGAGAGCCGCCGTCGGCCACCTCGATTCCGAAGCTGCCGCTGGCGCCCGGCGCACAGGGCACGGGCAACGTCGCGCCTGCGAGCGCGCAGAGCGCGGGCACCTCGTCGTCGAATCCCCCCGCGAGCTCGGCACCGAGTGCCGGCTCGGGGGATTTGACCAACGTGGCGCTGCAGCTCGATCCGAGCAGCAAGCGCCGCACACAGGCTGGCGGCAACGCCACGGCCGACCCGGCTGGCCCGAAGATCGTGCTCGTCAGCAGCGAAGGCGGCGAGCCGCCGTCGGCCACCTCGATTCCGAAGCTGCCGCTGAGCGGCAGCGATCCACAACCCGGCGTCGCGCCTGCGCCGCGCGCCGCCGCCCCCGCACCCCGGCCCACTGAGCGCGCGACGCCGGTCACGTTGCCCAGCGGCAAGGCGAAGCAGCCGATCCGCACCGAGCCGTCGCAACCCAACCCGTACAACGGCACCATCACGCTGCGCGTGGATCGGCCCTACGAGAGCATCTTCCGCGAGAGCGGTATCGCCGACGGCGCCACGGCGGCCCGTGAAGCGATGCAGCGCGCGGTGGACGCCGGGCGCGAGCCGAGGGTGGCCATCGTCACCGGTTACTCCAGCGCCCGCCATGCGCCGGAGACCGGCGGGCCGGGCGGCGCCGCCGCCTCGGGCCGCGCACTGCGCCTGTACGCGCAGCAGGAATTCGGCGCGGACGTGACGATCAAGTACGTCGTCGACCGCAGCCACCGCAGCGTGATGAAGGCCGCGCTGGAGGCGCTGGGCGAGAGGCCCGGCGACTATGAGCTGGTGAACTTCAACGCGCGCGGGCGCTGGGCTGCGGGGCGCTCGCAGGCCTTCCTCGACAAGCACCAGCCCGACCTGCTGATGGCCTTCGACCTGCCCGGCCGCACCGCCGAAGGACGCTACCGCAACAGCAAGGGCGAGGACGTCACGCGCTACAACTCCGCGCGCGACCAGCTGTTCATCGAGGCCAACGGTCGCGACCACGTCACCACGCTGGCCGCGTTCGACCGCGGCAACGAAGTGGGTGGCGGGCACCCCGAGATCAGCCCGCGCGTGAAGCCGGCGGACGACGGCACCGAGATCGTCTCCACGGTGCCGGTGGACGTGCCGATGACCGCCGGGCGCACCAACTGGGTGGGCTATGCGTTCGGCACCGAGATGATGCGCCGCGCCGGCATGCTGAACAGCGTGCCGGGCGAGGAGCAGATCGCGAACATGGTGCGGGCGATGAAGGACGCCGGCGCCGTGGAGCACGAGACCAGCGCCGGCCGCGCGATCGAGTCGCCCGAGGTGGAGGCGGCGATCGCCGGCATGCTGAAGGTGCGCGCGCAGAACGTCTCGGAGTCCCCGTTGGAGGTGGACCTGCGCGGCCGCCGGCTGCGCCTGGGCGTGTTCGACTCGGGCTCGGGCGGCATCATCGCGGCCGCCGAGATCAAGCGCACGGTGGAGGAACGCACCGGCGCCCAGGTGGACATCGTGGCCGTGGTGGACCACGGTGCGGGCACCTACGGCGGCAAGTCGCCCGACGGCAAGGGCGGCATCGCCGACCTCACCAACCGCGGCGTGAAGAAGCTCCACGAACTGGGCGTGGACCTGGTGATCATGGCCTGCAACACGGCCTGCACCTCCGGCAAGAGCCGCTACGGCGCGGGCGTGCCGGCCGACAAGGTGGTGGACCTGATCTCCAGCACGCGCGAATTCCACCGCGACGTGGCCCGGCAGTACCAGCTCAAGCCGGGCGAGCAGATCGCGGCCTTCTCCACCAAGGCCACCGCGGACCTGAAGCTGCCGCAGGAGCTGCTCGATGCGGAGGCCGAGGCCGGGCTGCCCACGCCGCGCGTGCTGGCCGGGCTGGAAGCGGACAGTCCGCAGGCCAAGGGCGTGTACCGCGACTACCGCACGCTGGCCGACGGCAGCACGCAGGAGATGGTCACGCCCGTGGGCGGCACCGACCCCGGCTTCGACCTGGCGAAGCTGGTCAACGAGTACATGGCCGCCAAGGACGATCCGGTGATGCAGCAGCGCATGCAGGCCGCGGCCGACCACTACGTGGGCAAGATCCTGCGCGAGGTGCCCAATGCCAAGGTGATCTCGTGGAACTGCACGCACTACCCCGAGTGCGAGCCGTTCTTCGCCCGTGCGCTGGCGCAGCGCGGGCTCGAAGGCCAGCTGAAGATGGTCAACCCGATGTCCTTCCAGGCAGGCAAGGCGATCGAGGTGGCCAAGTCGCTGCCGGCCGGCACCGGTACCGGGCCGAGCCGCGCCGTGGCCTTCACCACCGCGCCGGAAACGGCCACCGCGGAACTGCCGGTGGACGTGGCCGGCGTGCGCCAGACCATGCAGGTGGCGCTGCAGCGCCCGGACGTGGAAGTGGTGCGGCTGGACGATTTCAGCGACGACACCGACGTCGGCAGCTGGCGCAAGGTGCTGGACGAGACGCCCGCCGCGCATCCGATCGATGCGCTGACCAGCTATGACCCCTCGGGCCGCGGGTTTCCGGTGCGCACGCAAGGCGGCGCGCTGCGCGCGGCCGACCATCTGGCGGACGCGCAGAACGTGGCCGTGGTCACCGGCTTCCCGGTGCGCACGGCGGGCGGCTTCAAGTACGAGTCGGACAGCACCAAGGGGGCCGCGACGATGGCCGCAGCGCTGGCCAAGCTCGACAAGAACGTCACCTGCATCACGCCATCGGGCAACGTGGCCGCGCTGAAGGCGGCGCTGCATGCGCTCGGGCGGGACGACATCGAGGTGCGCACGCTCGATCAGAAGCCGGGAACGCGCGCCGCGACGCGACGCGCCGACAAGCTCGTGAACAACCTCAACCTCGACACGGTGGTCAGCGTCGAGGCACCGGGCCGCGACCCGGCCGGGCGCTACTGGGATTCGCGCGGCGAGGACATCACCGACCATGTGTCGGCGCTCGACGAGATGTTCTACGCCGCACAGCGCCGCACTGCAGCCAACCCGGACAGCCCGGTCAAGCGCATCGCGATCCTCGACGTGGGCAACGAGGCCGGCGGCGGCAACGTGGACAAGCGCGTGCGGCGCACGCCGGACGGCCAGCGCATCGCCTCGGTGGTGCCGGCCGACGAGGTGGTCACCGCCGGCGTGGGCAGCTGGGGCGCCGACGCCACCGTGGCCGCGCTCGAGCTCAAGACCGGTCGCGATGAACTGCTGCCCGCGCACGACCAGGTGCCGCGCATGATGAGCGCCATCGCCGCCCGCGGCGGCGTGGACAGCCAGTCGCGCACGACCATCGACGATGCCTCGGGCTACAGCGCCAACGTGCACGCCGGCATGGTCGAGCTGTACCGGCAGGCCGTGGCCGAGGCGGCCGGCGCGCGGAAGACGGCGGCCACCGAAGGCAGCGGAGACGGCGCCGACCCGGCCACGCCCGACGCGGCAACCCTCGCAGCCGACCCGAAGCACGCCGCCTTCCGCGGCACGCAGTGGCCTGCGCTGTGGAACCGCCTGCGCAACGGCGAGGTCACCAACGACACGCACTACGTGTACCGCGTGAGTGGCGAGCCGCGCGCCTACAAGGGCAAGAGCCGCAGCACCGAGAGCTTCGGCTTCGAACAGATCGACGGCTGGGGTCGCGTGGCCGCGGGCACGAAGACCGTGCGCTGGTACGGCCGCACGGTGCCCGGCGAAGGCAAGCTGGGCAAGCTGCCGCAGCGCGAGATGGGCGCCAAGCTCGGCCTCGAGCGGCCCGAGTCCAAGCCCGTGTACCACATCACCGACCGCACCACGGGCCAGCGAACGGTGCAAAAGCGACCGCCTACGCAACGCCAGATCGACGACCCGAACCTGCAGGTCAAGATGAAGGTGCCGCGCTTGCCCAAGCAGGCGGCAGCACAGCCGCGCGACACGTGGTTCATCGTGTCCAACAAGTCGCCCCAGGAGGTGCAGGCCGCGGGCGGGCTGCACGACGTGCCGCGCGGGAACGCCAAGTTCACGCTGCCGCAGGCCGAGAGCACGCCCAAGCTGCCCACCGGCTGGTCGCGCAGCAAGATCGTCAAGCGCCAGGTCGGCCTGGCGCTGTTCGCCGCGGCCGGCATCGCGGTGGCCAACACCGTGAGCCCGATCGACCCGAGCAAGGATGTGCCGACGGGCAGCGTCGACCTGCCTGCCAACCCGATCAGCGGCTCGCAGTACACCGGCAACGACGCGGGTGATTTCCACGCCACGCCGCACGACCTGTCCACCAACGCCCGCGTGGCGCTGGCCACGGCCACCGAGCGCCAGACGGCCGCCGACAAGGCACGCATGGCGCCCAACGCCGACGCCGCCACCGTGAAGCAGCTGCAGGGCCAGGCCGACCAGTGGTGGGGCAAGTTCTCCGCAGCCACCGTCAAGACGATCCAGGACGATGTGGCCCAGGGCGGCAATGCGGTGGAATCGGCCAATCGCGTGCGCGCACAGCTGATCGCGATGAACCGCTTCGACGCGCATGCCGACAACGCCGTGCAGGCCGCGCTGCGCGACAGCGGCATGGTGCACGGCGACGCGCGCGACATGAAGGCCGGCATCGAGTACGCCAAGCTGGTGGCCGACAACAAGGCCTTCGTCAACGACACCACGCATCGCGAGCTGGCCCGGGTGGACCCGGTGGCCTTTGCCGCCGCCAGCCTGGCCGAAGACGGGCCGATGGATCCGGCGTTCCAGGCCAGGCTGCACGACACCGCGCTCACGGTGGGCCGCGAGTACTCCACCGACCGCATCCACGCCTTGCTCGGCAAGGGCGACGTGGCCGGTGCGGTGCACGAGGCCACGCTGCGCATGAACGCGGCGCCGAGCGCCGAGGACCGGGCCGGCACGCGCGACGCCCTCGTGCCGCTGTTCAAGCAGGAGATCGATCACGGGATCTCCTACATCGACAGCGCGCGCCCCGATCAGGTGGGCGACTACCTGTCGCAGTGGCGCGGCGCGGCGCCCGAACTCGCTCAGCCGCTGGCCCAGCACGTGGTGGACAAGCTGCATGCGGGCCACTGGCCGCCGGCACCCGCCGGCGTGGCGGGCAGCACCACCTACCCGGCGTTCCTGGCCGGCGTGTCCAGCATCGCCGAGGCTGCCGATGCACGCTCGGTACAGCCCACCTGGTCGAACCGCATCGCCGACGAGATGGTGCGCAGCGGGCTGACCGACCGGCAGGAGTTCCGGCTCCAGCTCACGCGCTCGGTGTCGCAGGCGGTGGAGGCCGGCGAGGCCAAGCTGCCGGTGGCATTGGCCAACGCACTCAAGGGCAAGGAGCCCGGCTTCCTGCATGACAGCGTGCTCGCCGGCATCGACAGCGGGCTGCAGGCGCAGCGCAAGCACCTGGGCGAGGCGCTGGGCAACCTGCGCGGTACGGCGGGCACCAACGCCGTGGGCGCGTCGATGATGTACTACCTGGCGCACTTCGCCGACGACAACCCGCAGGCACGCGCCCGGGCGGCCGAGGACTTCCGCCGCGTCAACCCCGATGTGGCGGATGCGATGGACGAATCCACCCACGTGATCAGCGACTGGGGCATGAAGCTCTACGGCGCGCGCGTGGATCTGGAGCAGTTGCAGGGCAAGCCCTCCGACAGCGCCACCGCGGGGCGGCTCGACGCCACCTACGGCAAGCTGTTCGGGGAGGACAAGAACGGCAAGCCCAACGACGCCGAGGTGGACGACGCGATCCGCCAGAGCCCGGCGCTCAAGCAGGAGATGGCCAGCCGCGCCGTGCAGAACGTGCAGGACCCGCGCACCTCGCTCGAGTACGCGGTGAACCCCGGCATGTTCGTGGTGCGGCACATCTCGGGCACCACGCGCATGACCTGGTCGCTGCTGGCCGAGGCCGAGTTCAACGCCATGCTGGCCGACCCGACGGCGTTCGCCAAGCGCTGGGATGCCTTCAAGGTGAAGACCGCGCGCATGGCCACCTCGCTCGGCATTTCCGACGACGAGATCAAGCGCGGCACGCAGGCCGTGGACACCTACCTGGGCAAGGTGCGCGCGCTCGACGAGAGCCTGCCCGAGGCCAAGCGCCTGGAGCAGCTGGCACGCCTGGGCTCGGAGCTGGACGGCGAGATCAAGGGCATCACCGGCATCGGCGCCAAGACGATCAACAACGTCGCCAATGCGCACACCGTGTTCGGCCAGACCCTGCGCTGGGCGGCCAATGCCGGCTTCGTGACGCACAACATCAGCACCGAGATCACCAACTTCCGGCCCGCGCTGGTGGATGGCGTGCAGGACTACACCAAGTGGTACAACCGCATCTACCTGCCCACCCAGGCCTTCTTCTACGGCAAGCCGTACACCACCGCCTCGGAGATGCCCAGCAACGTGGCCAAGCGCGTGGATGCGGGCAAGATGGCCGACGTGGAGGGCCTGCTGCGCTCGAAGTTCTGGTTCGGCGCCGGCACGCTGGGCGTGGGCATCGCGGACACCGCGTTGAGCATCGGCCAGCAGGGCACGGTGCCCAACTGGGTGAACTTCGTGAACTACGGGATGGGCGTGTCCGGCATCGTGGACGGCGGCGTCACGCTGGTCAACGCCACCGGTGCAGCGCTCACGCGCGCCGGTGCCGTCGAGGCGGGATCGCTGCTCGCGATCCCCGGTGAGATCGCCACCATCGGCGGCCTCGGCGTGGCGCTGTTCACCGGCATCAAGCAGTTCTACAACATCCGCCACCACTACGACCAGGTGGATGCGCGCGAGGCGCAGCGCGACCCGGCGCTACGCAACATGCTGATCGCACGCGGCTTCAGCGACGAGCAGACCAAGGCGCTGCTGGACTGCACGCACGAGGGCGTGTCGCCGATGCAGGCCTTCAACGCCATGCTGGCCAAGCACGGCATCACGGTCGAGCAAGGCCTGCAATGGCTGCAGACGCACCTGGCCGACCAGCCCGGCACGGATGGCGCCAAGCTGCAGGAGTGGACGCAACAGGTGCACCAACTCACCGACGACAAGATGGATGACGACAAGGGCACCTTCCCCGCCACGGACGACAATGCCGCCAATGCCGGCAACTGGCACACCGAGATGAAGACCTACGCCGGCTCCGACGGCACGGCGGTGACGGTGCCGGTGCGCGAGCGCTACGACGCCGAGAGCCTGGATGGCCTGTACCAGTGGATGTCGCACGTGTACGGGCCGCTGCCGCAAGCGGTGACGTACGGGCCCGCGGTACCGGCTGCGGCGCCTGCGCAGCCACCTGCGCAGCCACCTGCACAGCCCCCCACCGCGCCACCGCCGCCGGCGCCGCCCAGGGTCATGCACGCCGACGCCGGCCAGGGCTACTGGCAGGTCACGCGGCAGCTGATCGACAAGTACGGCCAGACCTTCCTCGACCAGGTGCTCAGCCCCGAGGCCCAGCGGCAGGCGCGCGCCGACGATGGCGACGAAGGCGTGACGCGCGCTGCGTGGAAGGCTCTGATGGTGCGCAATGGCGACGACCCGGCGCTGGCCGACGGCCGCTCGTCGGGCCGGCCGCACGACCCCGACCGGGTGCTGCGGGAACAGGATCTGCGCATCGAATCGCCCTGAGCGGCATCGCCGCAAGGCAGGCGCTCGTCTCAGGCGCCGGATGCACTCGCATCCGGCGCCTTTCTTTTCGTGACTACCCATTACCCAGCGGCATAGGCGCCGCAACGCTGGGAATGCCTGTGCACGCGGCGGCTCCCTAGACTCGTCGCCACACCCCCCACACGGGCGATCCATACGTATCCGTGTGAAACGAGTGAGCCCCGCGCCCCGGTTTTTCCGCTGGACAGCAGTGAGAGGAGCCGACTTCAGGAGCATGAGTCCCATGGCACAAGGTTCGCAATCCGATGGGCTGACGTTCGCCCGCCCCACCCCGCCGGGCCAGGTGTTGCTGCACGACGAGCCGCCTGCGCTGCCTGCCAACCGCGACGCGCTGGCCGCGCGCCCGCTGCTGCTGGCCGAGCTGCTGGCGGCCGACTGCCCCGAGGAACGGCGCCGCGTGGTGGCCGAGGTGCTGCGCACTCTCGACTTCGACTGGCTCGCCTACGGCCGCCTGCTGTGCTTCGGCGACCGCGTGCAGCCGCTGTCGCTGTGCACCACCCACGTGGATGCGCAGTGGGCGCGGCACTACTGCAGCCAGTCGTACTTCGACGTCGACCCGCGTGTGCATGACGCGCTGCAGTCCAGCCTGCCGTGCAGCTGGACGCTGGACGAGCTGCAGGCCCGCGTGCGCGCGGCGCCGCTGCGCGCGCCGGTGCGCAACTTCGTGGCCGACCTGGGCGACACCGGCATGCGCGGCGGCGCGCTGCTGCTGCTGCCCGGCGCCAGCGGCACCGAGCGCCATTTCGTGAGCCTGCTGTCGCGCCGCGGCACCCACGTGTGGAACGATGCCGCGCTGCTCGGCCAGGTGCTCACGCTGGGCCTGTGCCTGCACGAGTTCTACACGCGCTACACGGGGCTGCCGGCGGTGGAAGGCCCGGCCGCGACGCTGACGCCGCTGCAGCGCAAGATCCTGGCGCAGCTGGCGCGCGGCGCCAGCGACAAGCAGATCGCCTACGACCTCAAGCTCTCCTCGCACGCGGTGGACTACCACATGCGCCAGCTGCGCCGCCGCTTCGCGGTGCGCAACCGCGTGCAGCTGACGCAGGCCGCGCAGGCCGGCGGCAATGCCGCGCTGCACGCCGGCGCCCCGGTCGAGCTGCAGTAGGGCCGATGCCCTGCGGCTATGGGCCGCGCAATTCAACGCGCGGCGGCGCGCAGGTGGGGTGGATAAGCTGACCGCCAACATCCACCACACCCGCCCGCGATGAGGTTCATCACCGACCAAGAGGTGGCGCACTGCCTCGACTTCCCCGCCGTCATCGGCGCCCTTGAACAGGCCTTCGAGTCGCTGGCGCACCGGCGTGCCGCGATCAAGGCGCGCACGCGCGTGGACTGCGGGCCGGTGAAGCTGAGCTCGATGGGCGCGCTCTGGCTCGACGCGGGCCTGGCCGGCGAAAAGGTCTATCCCACGGTGGAAGGCCGCTACAGCTTCCTCTTCAACCTGTTCGACATCGAGCGCGGGCTGCCGCTGGCGGTGATGGAGGCCAACGAGCTCACCCGTTTTCGCACTGCCGGCATCACCACCTTGGCGGCCTGCCGCGGCGCGGTGGCCTCGCGCAAGCTCGCGCTGTTCGGCGCTGGCGTGCAGGGGCGCGCCCACCTGGAGGCGCTGGCGCATGCGCTGCCCTTCCAGCAGGTGGACGTGGTGGATCCGACCGACGTGTCGGGCTGGTGCGCCGACGCGTCACGCCGCTTCGGTCTGGCCGTGCGCCAGTGCAGCGCCGACGAAGCGGTGGACGGCGCCGACGTGGTGGTCACCGTGACGCGCTCGCGCACCCCGGTGTTCGACGGCGCGCGCCTGCAGCGCGGCGCCTTCGTGGCGGCGGTGGGCACCAGCCTGCCCACCGGCCGCGAACTGTGCGACACCACGCTGGCACGCGCCGCCCGCATCGTGGTGGAGTGGCGCCCGCAAAGCTGCGCCGAGGCCGGCGAGATCGTTCTGGGCCGGCTGAACGGCGTGGTGGACGACGCGCGCATCGTCGACCTGCCGCAGCTGTTCTCGGGCCAGGCGCGCTGGCGTACGCAGCCCGACGAGATCGTGGTCTTCAAGACGGTGGGCGTGGGCCTTGCTGACCTGGCGGCGGCCTCCCTGGTGTGGCGCGCGCTCGGCGCACGGCAACAGGAGCCCGCGGCATGAAGCCGATGGCTGTCACCGTGGTGGGCGCCGGCATCGTCGGCGCCGCTGCCGCCTATGTGCTGGCGCGCAGCGGGCACCGGGTCACCTTGCTCGAGGCACGCGAGGCGCCGGGGCGCCTGACCAGCTATGCCAACGGCGCGCAGCTGAGCTACAGCTACGTGGAGCCGCTGGCCACGCCGGCCACCTTGCGCAAGCTGCCGTCCATGCTGCTCGACCCGCAGTCGCCGCTGAAGCTGCGCCTGACCGGCGAATGGGCCCAGCTCGCCTGGGGCCTGCGCTTCCTGCGCGCCTGCAATGCCGCGCAGGTCAAGCGCGCCACCGAGGCCTTGCTGCACCTGTCGTTCATCAGCCGCGACGAGCTCGCGCTGGCCTGCCAGGCCGACGACCTGCGCTTCGACCATGCCGTGGCCGGCAAGCTGGTGGTGGTGAACACGCGCGAGGCGCTGGCACAGGCGCTGCGCCAGGTGGAGTACCAGCGCGCGCTCGGCTGCGAGCAGCGCATGCTCGACACCGACGAATGCATCGAGCAGGAGCCGGCGCTGGCGGCGTACCGCGAGCACGTGGCCGGCGGCGTGTGGACACCCGGCGAAGCGGTGGGCGACGCCTGGCTGCTCACGCGCGAGCTGGTCGACCGCGTGCGCGCGATGGGCGGCAACGTCCACTACAACACGCGCATCGACGGCTTTCGCACCGAGGGCCGGCGCGTCGTGGCCTTGCGCCTCGGCGCGGGCCACGAGCTGCCCGCGGGCGACGCGGTGGTGCTGGCCAATGGCAGCGACGCGGCCGCGCTGGCGCGCACGCTGGGCTTGAAGCTGCCGCTGTACCCGATCAAGGGCTACAGCATCACGCTGCCGGTGATCGACGGCGCGCGCGCCCCGCGCGTCAGCGTGACCGACCTGCGCCGCAAGACGGTGTACGCCCCGCTGCCCGGCAAGCTGCGCATCGCCGGCATGGCGGAGCTGGTGGGGCCGGATCTGCGCGTGGACCCGCAACGCATCTCCACGCTGCTGGACGCAGCGCGCGACACCTTTCCGGGTGCCTGCGACTACGACGCCGACCCGCAGCCTTGGACCGGCCTGCGACCGAGCACGCCGACCTCGCTGCCGGTGATCGGTCCCACGCCCTACGAGAACCTGCTGCTCGACGTGGGCCATGGCTCGCTCGGCCTCACGTTGGCCATGGGCAGTGCGCGCCTGATCGAGCGATGCCTGGCCGGCGATGCGGCCCAGGCGACGCCGTTCGCGTACGGCTGAGCGCGTCAGCCGCGGCCGGCGGTGTCGGCCGTTGACGTGCCCGCCGGCGCCGCTGCGGGCGACGCGTTGGCCAGCGCCAATGCGGCCCGGCAGGCCGCGATGAAGTTGCTGGCCGCCGCCGACAGCGAGCCTGGATGCAGGAACATCGCGCGCAGCACGATCTCGCCCTGCGGCTCGATCGGCAGCACGCGCAGCGCCGGCTCGAACTTGGCCGCGCTCAGGCTGTCGACCACCGCCACGCCGAAGCCGCGTGCCGCCAGCTGCAGCGCCACCTGGTGCGTCTTGACGACCAGCGGCGCGGGGAACTTCCAGCCGTACTGCTCGGCGTAGCTGGCCATCAGCCGGCCCACCGGGTCGGTGTTGATCAGCTCGATCACCGGCATGGTGGCCAGCGCCGCGGCCTGGATGCTCTGCGCCGCGCGGTACTTGCCCAGCACTTCGGGCCGCGCGGCGCACACCAGGCGCAGGCTGGCCAGCTCGTCCAGCGCCACCGCGGGGTGCGTGGGCGGATCGTAGGCGATCGCCACGTCCACTTCTCGCAGCAGCAGCCACTGCACCAGCTCGTGGTGATGGCCGGTGGAGAACTCGCAGCGCAGGTCGGGGTGTTGCGCGCGCAACGCCGCATAGGCATCGGGCACCAGCACCGACACGCCCGGCACCGTGCCCACGCGCAGGCGCGGCTGTGGCCGGCCGCGCAGGTTGGCGGCGATGCGCCGCACGTCGTCGAAGCCGGCGTAGGCGCCGCGGATCGCCGGCGCCAGCTGCATCAGCTCCTGCGTGGGATGCAGCCGGCCGGCATGGCGCCGGAACAGCGGATAACCCACCGTGGCCTCCGCATGCTGCAGGTGCTTGGTGGCCGAGGGCTGCGAGATGTTGAGCAGCCGGGCGGCGGCGCTCAGGCTGCCCGTCTGCAGCACCGCATTGATGATCTCGATATGGCGCAGCTTCATGCAAGCCCGAGCGCCGGCGCGCGCGTGCGGCGCAGCCACTGCGCACCCATCACCAGCGCCATCAACCCCAGCGCCGGCAGCGTGAACAACAGCTTGTCCGGCAAATCGGGGTTGCTCAGTTCCACACCCACGACACGATTGGTGTTCAAGTCGCTCAACCTCACCTTCTCGGCCACGCTGCCGGGTTCGACGGTGCCAATGTACAGCCCGTCGCGCCGTTGCTCGAAGCCGATGCCCATGTGCGCCAGCCGCTCGGGCAGCGGCCCGGTGCTCACCGGCAGCAGAAAGGTCTTCTCTGCGGTGCGATGCGTGTCGGCATCCTGCACCGCCACGCGCAGGCGGAACTTGGTGCCCGGCTCGGCCTGCGCCAGCAACTGCTGCACGCGTGCCGGCGGCTCCACCACCCAGCGGTTCACCACCAGCTCGCGCGCGGCCTGCGGCCACATCAGGAAGAAGGTGGCCACCAGCAGCAGCGCACTCTCCCAATAGCGGTTGCGCGTGAGCATGCGGCCCTGCGTGGCGCAGGCGAAGGTCACGCAGGCCGCGGCAGCCGCGCCGATCGTGAGCGCCTTGTGCAGCGGCGTGGTGTCACCCAGCAGCAGCAGCTCCGGGTTGAAGATGAACACGAAAGGCAGCACGGCGGTGCGCATCTCGTAGATGAACGCCTGCACGCCGGTCTTGAGCGGATCGGCGCCGGAGAGCCCGGCCGCGGCATACGCGGCAAGCGCCACCGGTGGCGTGGCGTCGGCCATGATGCCGAAGTAGAAGACGAACATGTGCACCGCGATCAGCGGCACGTCCAGCCCGTTGGAGGCCGCCAGCGACACGATCACCGGTGCCAGCAAGGTGGACACCACGATGTAGTTGGCCGTGGTGGGCAGGCCCATGCCCAGTAGGAGGGACAGCATCATCGTGAGCACGAGCACGCCGAGGATGGAGTTGCCGGCCAGCAATTCCACCAGTTCCGCCAGGCTCTGGCCGATGCCGGTGAGGCTGACCGCGCCCACCACCACCCCGGCCGCGGCCGTGGCGATCGCGATGCCGATCATGTTGCGCGCACCGTCGTGCAGGCCGGACACCAGCAGCCGGGCGCCTTGGCGCCAGGCACCGGCCAGCGGCTCGCCGCGGAACCAGCGCAGCAGCGGCCCCTGCGTGAGCAGGATGCCGGTCATCATCACGCAGGCATAGAAGCCCGCCAGCCCGGGCGACTGCTCGAGCACCGTGAGGCACCACACCAGCACGAACAGCGGCAGCAGGAAGTGCAGCCCCGACAGCACCGTGGGCCCCACCGGCGGCAGCTCGGTGAGCGAGGCCGGGTCGTGGAAATCCATGCGCGGCTGGCGCGACGCCAGCCACAGCAGGCCCACGTAGGCCGCCGCCACCAGCGCCATGCCGATCGGCGTGGCGGCGCCACCCACCAGGCGCGGCAGCGTTTCGGACACCCACAGCGCCGCGTTGATCACCACCACCAGGCTGGCCGCCGCGATGCCCCAGCCGATGATCCGCCCGCGCAAGGGCGACGGCCGCTTGGGCAGGCCCACCATGCCCATCTTCAGCGCCTCGAGGTGCGCGATGAACAGCAGCGACGCATACGCCAGCACGGCCGGCACCAGCGCGTGCTTGATGATCTGCGTGTACGGGATGTTCACGTACTCGACCATCAGGAACGCGGCCGCGCCCATCACCGGCGGCATGATCTGGCCGTTCGAGCCGGCGGCCACCTCCAGCGCACCGGCCTTCTCGGCCGGATAGCCCACGCGCTTCATCAGCGGAATGGTCACGCTGCCGCAGGTGAGCACGTTGGCCACCGACGACCCCGACACCATGCCGTTGAGCCCGGACGACAGGATCGCCGCCTTGGCCGGGCCGCCACGGAAGTGCCCGAGCAGCGAGAACGCCACGCCGGTGAGGTAGTTGCCCGCGCCCGCCTTCTCCAGCAGCGCGCCGAACAGCACGTACAGGAACACGAAGCCCGCCGATACGCCCAGCGCCACGCCGTACACGCCCTCGGTGGTGAGCCAGAAGTGCGAGGCCGCGCGCGACAGCGACGCGCCCTTGTGCGCGATCAGCTCCGGCATCCACGGCCCGGCGAAGGTGTAGGCGAGGAACAGTACCGCGATCACCGTCATCGGCCAGCCCAGGCAGCGCCGCACGGCCTCCAGCAGCAACAGCATGCCGGCGCACGCGGCCAGCACGTCCATCGTGTTGGGCGCCCCGGGGCGCATCAGCAGCTGCTGCTGGAACAGCACCATGTACAGCGCGAGGAAAACCGCCAGGCCACCGGCCAGCAGGTCCGGCAGCGGCACGCGCTCGCGTGCGCTGCGCGCCGAAGCCGGGAACAGCAAATACACGAGCAGCAGCGCGAAGGCCAGGTGCACGCAGCGCACGGCGGTTTCGTCCAGCACGCCGATGCCGAGCGCAAACGACAGCGGCGACGCGGTCCAGAGCTGGAACAGCGACCACGCGATGGCGAGCGCGGCCGTCACGCCGCCGGCGAAACCGCGCAGGCGTCGCCCGCCCGATTCACGGTCCTGGATCCAATCGAGCACGCCCTCGGCGGCAGGGGAAGCGGCGGCGGAGTTCATGGCACCGTGTCCTTTACTTCAACCAGCCTTTTTCACGGAAGTAGCGCGCGGCACCGGGGTGGTACGGCACGGTGTTTCCGCTCAGCATGTCCTGCGGCGTCAGATGTTCCAGCGCCGGGTGCAGCTTCTTGAACTCGTCGAGGTTGTCGAACACGGCCTTGACGATCGCGTAGGCCTCGGCGTCGGGCATCTTGGCGCTGGTGACCACGGTGGCACGCACACCGAAGGTCTTGATGTCCGGGTTGTCTCCGTACATCCTGGCCGGCACGTTGGCCGCGGAGTAGTACGGCGAGGCCTTCAGCATCTTGCCGATGTCGCCCTCGGGCACCGGCACCACCGTGGCGTTGCAGGTGGCCATGGCTTCCTTGATCGAGGCGTTCGGATGGCCCACCACGTAGGTGTAAGCGTCGATCTTGTTGTCGCACAGCGCACCGGCCATCTCCGAGGGCTTGAGGTCGGTGGCGAGCTTGAGGTCGCTCACCTTCACGCCGGACTGGCGCATCAGGTCTTCGGTCATCACGCGGTTGCCGGAGCCGGGGTCACCGATGTTGAGGCGCTTGCCCTTCACGTCGGCCCACGAATGGATGCCGCTGTCGCGCCGTGCCACCAGCGTCAACGCCTCCGGGTGCAGCGAGAACAGCGCGCGCAGGTCGTTGTTGGGCCCCTTGTCCTTGAACGGGCCTTCGCCCTTCAGCGCAAAGTACTGCACGTCGCTCTGCGACACGCCCATGCTGATGTCGCCGCTGTCGATGGCGTTCACGTTGAACACCGAACCACCGGTGCTTTCCACTGTGCAACGGATGCCGTGCTCCTTGCGGCCCTGGTTGATGAAGCGGCAGATCGCGCCGCCCACCGGGTAGTACACGCCGGTGATGCCGCCGGTGCCGATGGTCACGAACTTCTGCTCGGCATGCGCCGGCATCGCAGCGGCCATGGCCAGCGTGGCCGCCAGCGCGAGAGACGAAAGAATCTTCATGTGCGGTTGCTCCTGGAACCCTGCCCTGTGCAGCGGTGCAGCGGCAGTCTAGGGAGGGCCACACGGTGCGGCGATACCGAAAATTCGCGCGCACATAGCCTGCCGCCATATCCGGGTGACTACCGATATGGCCGCCGCATTCACAAGCGGCATGGGCCGGCCAAGCCAACGAATGCGACGCGAATGCGCCGGTTCCTATGCTCGCGGGCAAGGGAGGCCCCCGTCGTCCTGAGCAAGAGGAGGCCCGTCTTGAAGACCATTCGTCGTTGCGCCGTCGTGCTGGCACTGGCCTGGTGTGCCGCGCCCGCATGGCCCGCCTCGGCCACGCTGGCGCGCATCAAGGCGCGCCACGCCGTGGTGATCGCGAACCGCGAGGCGTCGATCCCCTTGTCCTACGTGGCCGACGGACAGCCCGTGGGCTACAGCATCGACGTGTGCCGGCGGCTGGTGGAGGCCATCGCGCACCACCTGGGCACCCCGTCGTTGCGCATCGAGTTCCGCGAGGTCACGTCGAGCACACGCTTTGCGGTGATCGAGCGCGGCGAGGCCGACCTGGAGTGCGGCTCCACCACCAACACGCGCGCACGGCGCGAGCACGTGGCCTTCACGATCCCGCACTTCATCGCGTCGTCGCGCCTGCTGGCACTGGCCGGCAAACCCTATGAGCGCATCGAGGATCTCGACCGGCGCACCGTGGTCTCCACGGCAGGCACCACCAACCTCGAATCGCTGAAGCGCGAGGCGCGTCTGAAGGGCGTGAGCGTGAAGGCGATGCCCGCGCGCGACCATGCGGAGGGGGTGGCCTGGGTGCTGCAGGGCAAGGCCGAGGCCTTTGCCATGGACGACGTGTTGCTGTACGGCCTGCGTGCCAACTCGCCGCACCCCGAAGCGCTCAAGGTGTTCGGCAAGCCGATGACGATCGAGCCCTACGCCATCGCATTCGAGCGCAACGACGAGGAGCTCAAGCGCGTGGTGGACACCGAGATGCGCCGCATGATCGCCAGCGGCGAGCTGCAGCGCCTTTACCAGCGCTGGTTCACGCAGCCGATTCCGCCGCGCGGCATCAACCTCGACATGCGCATGCCCTACCTGCTGCAGGATTCGCTGAAGTACCCCACCGACTACGTGCCGGACTGAACCCGCGGCGCCGGGGGTGCCAGCCCTTCCAGCAAGGTCGGCACCAGCTCGCTCACCGTGGGGTGGATGTACATCGTGCGCCGGATCGCGGTGTACGGCAGGTCGGCGGCCATCACCGTGGCGATCATCTGCACCACCTCGTCGGCCTCGATGCCCAGCAGCGCGGCGCCGAGGATGCGCTGCGTGTGCGCGTGCACCAGCACCTTCATGAAGCCCTGCGTCTCGCCGCGCTCGCGGGCACGGCTGACGCGGCTCATCGGCAGGGTGGCCACGCAGAACGGTGTGCCCTGGCGCCGCAACTCGGCCTCGCTGGCGCCGACGCGGCCCAGTGGCGGATCGGTGAAGAGCGCATAGATCGGAATGCGCTCGCTCACGCGGCGCCGTTCGCCCTGCAGCAGGTTGGCCAGCACGATCTCACCGTCGTTGTAGGCGGTGTGCGTGAAGGCGCCGCGGCCGTTCACGTCGCCCAGCGCCCATACGCCCTCCACGTTGGTCTGCAGCTCGTCGTCCACGGTGATGAAGCCGCGCGCATCGGTGGCGATACCGGCGGTCTCCAGGCCCAGGCCGTCGGTGTTGGGCCGACGGCCCACGGCCACCAGCAGGTGGCTGGCGTCGCCGATCTGGCGCGGGCTGCCGCTGTCGGTGCAATGCACCCGCAGGCCTTGCCCGTGGCGCTCGACGCGGCCGTCGCGAACGTTGAGCGCAAAGGCGACGCCCTCGGCTTCCAGCATCGCCTGCACGGCCTGCGACACCTCGGCATCCTCGCGTGCGATTGGCCGGTCGGCATGCTCCAGCACGGTCACGCGCGCGCCGAAGCGGCGGTACGCCTGCGCGAACTCCAGCCCGATGTAGCTGCCGCCCACGATCACCAGGTGCTCGGGCAACTCGTCGAGCGCCAGGATCGATTCGCTGGTGAGGTAAGGCACCTCCGCCAGGCCCGCCCAGTCCGGCACGCTGGGGCGCCCACCCACGTCGATGAAGATGCGCTGCGCACGCAGCACGCGCGCGCCCACCTGAATCGCCTTGGCCTCGACGAAGCGCGCCTGCCCGCGCACCAGCTCCAGCCCCGGCGTGCTGCCCAGCCACTGCGCAAGGCCGTTGACCGACTGCGCCACCACCGCATCCTTGCGCGCCTTCACGGCCTTCATGTCCACGCGCACGCTGCTGCCGATCTGCACGCCGAAATCGGCCGCGCGACGCGCCATGTGCGCCATGCGCGCGCTAGCCACCAGCGTCTTGGTCGGCGTGCAGCCGTTGTTCACGCAGGTGCCGCCGAGCGTGCCACGCTCGACCAGCGCGGTCTTCATGCCGGCAGCGGCCAGGCGGGTGGCCACCGTGGGGCCGGCCTGGCCGGCGCCGATCACGAGCGCGTCGAAGGTATCGGTCGTCATGCGATCTCCTCGGCGCCGGGTGGGCGCGGCAAAGTTCAGCTCGCGCCGGCCACTGCGCTGTAGTGCGACACCACCGGGAACGGATCGTAGAAGTGGTGCAGCAGCGCCTTCCACTGCTGGTACTGCGGCGAGCCGCGAAAGCCCTGCTCGTGCGCTTCGAGTGTGGTCCAGCGCACCAGCAGCAAGTATTCGCCGGGGCGCTCGATGCAGCGCTGCAGTTCGTGGCCGAGGTAGCCGGGCATCGAGGCAATGATGCGCTGCGCCTGCGCGAACGCCGCTTCGAAATCGGCATCCTGGCCAGCGCGAATGTGCAGCGGCGCGACTTCGAGGATCATGCCGTCACCCGCAGCGCGGCCGGCCCGCTTTCCACACGACCGATCAGCGCTGCCTCGGCGAAGCCGTGCTCGCGGAAGATGCGCAGCACTTCGTCTGCGCTGTCGGGCGCGCAGCTCACGAGCAGGCCGCCCGAGGTTTGCGGGTCGGTGATCAGGTCCTGCAGGCGCACACCGGGCGCGACCGGCAACGTCACGTCGGCGCCGTAGCCGGCCCAGTTGCGACCGGACGCGCCGGTGACGAAGCCTTCAGCGGCCAGTGCCTGCACGCCGGGCAGCAGCGGCACGCGCGACCACTCGATCACCGCGGTGGCACCGGCGCCGCGCGCCAGCTCCAGCGTGTGGCCGGCCAGGCCGAAGCCGGTGACGTCGGTCAGCGCATGCACGCCGGGCAGTTCCGCCAGTGCCGGGCCGGGCGTGTTGAGCCGCGTGGTGGTGGCGATCAGCTGCCGGTAGCCGGCGGCATCGAGCGCGCCCTTCTTGAGTGCGGCCGACAGCACGCCCACGCCCAGCGGCTTGCCGAGCACCAGCACGTCACCCGGCTGCGCGTCGGCATTGCGGCGCACCTTGCTCGGGTGCACCAGGCCCATTACGACGAGGCCGTAGATCGGCTCGACCGAGTCGATGGTGTGGCCGCCCGCGATCGGGATGCCGGCCTCGCGGCACACCGTCTGGCCGCCGCGCACGATCTCGCCGATCACCTCCACCGGCAGCTGGTTCACCGGCATCGCCACCAGCGCCAGCGCCATGATCGGCTTGCCGCCCATCGCGTACACGTCGCTGATGGCATTGGTGGCGGCGATGCGGCCGAAGTCGAACGGGTCGTCGACGATCGGCATGAAGAAGTCGGTGGTGGCGATCAGCGCCTGCTCGTCGTTGAGCTTGTACACGGCGGCGTCGTCGGCCGTCTCGATGCCCACCATCAGCTCGGGCGGGATCAGCCCGCCGGCGCTGTTCTTGAGGATCTGCGACAGCACGCCCGGGGCGATCTTGCAGCCGCAGCCGCCGCCGTGCGAGAAGCTGGTGAGGCGGATCGCGTCCGCAGGCAGGGGGCAGGAGGTGTCGGTCATGGCGGCATTGTGGCGGACATGTCGGCCAGCAGCGTGTGCAGGGCTTCGGCCTCCACCTCGGGTGCAAACGCGTCTTCGCGCGCCGCGCAGGCAGCGGCCAGCTGCGCCGCGAACGCGGCGTCCTGCACGAAGCGCTGCATCAGCGCGGCCAGCGCCGCGGCATCGCCCACTTCAAAGTAGCCGGGGTAGTCGTCCCCCAGCAGCCCCACGTTGCCGCTCATGCGGCTGGCCAGCACCGGCACGCGCGAGCGCACCGCCTCGATCACCACGTTGGCGCCGCCTTCCAGCCGGCTCATGTGCACCAGCGCGCGCGCACCGGCGATGCGCTGGCGCGCCTCGTGCGCCGGCAGCCCGCCGAGCCAGCGGTAGCGCGGGCAGTCGGCCATCGTGCGTTGCGCGGCCTCGGCGAGCGCGGGCTCCAGCGCGTCGCCGATGTGCAGCACCCGCGCCGGCAGCGCGGGCGGCAGCAGGCGCACGGCGGCCATCAGCGTGAGCGGGTCCTTCACGCCGCGCAGGTGGCCCACGGCGATGAAGTCGACGCTCTTGTCGCAGCACAGCAGCCGCTCGGCCGACTGCACGATCACGTGCGCCTTGGCACGCAGCGCCGGCGCCAGCAGGCGCAGCGCGTCGGGCTGCAGCACCACGAGGTGGCTGGCACACTGCAGCGAATGCTGCGCGCTCGCGTCCCCGTTCTGCAGGTCCTGGTACAGGTCGGTGCCGGTGAGCACCACGGCCAGCGGCCGTTGCGGATGTGCCCGGTGGAAGCGCGCAATCGAGTCGGCCGAGCGCCGCGCATGCAGTGCGATCATCAGGTCCGCCGGCTCGCCCTGCCACTGCTGCGCCAGGCGCACCGCCGCCGAAGGCGCCAGCATGCGCTGCCAGCGTGCCGCGGTGTGCGCATTGCCGTTGCGTGCCGCGGGCAGCGCGGGCGTGACGATCAAGACCTGGGGCCTGTGCATGGAGGGATGTTGACATGAACCCCGCACGCAGGCTGTGCGGCGACGCGCTGGCCACCGCGCTGCGCGACAGCCGCGCCCGCAGCCTCGCGCTGCTGTGCGACCTGAGCGACGCGCAATGGCAGGTGCCGCAACGCCAGGGCGTGAACCTGCCGGCCTGGGAGCTGGCGCACCTGGCCTGGTTCGGCGAGTTCTGGGTGCTGCGCGGGCCGCACCGCGTGGGCGCCGACGGCCTGGTGCACGCCCAGCGGCCGGCGAGTCTGGCCGGGCCCGATGCCCTGTTCGACTCCGCGCGCCTGCCGCACGCTGCGCGCTGGACGGCGCCGCTGCCCGTGCGCGGCGAGCTGCTGGCGCGCCTGGCCGCGCAGCTCGACGCCTGCATCGACGCGCTGCCTGAGCAGGGCGACGACGAGGCGCTGTACTTCCATCGGCTCACGCTGTTCCATGAGGACATGCACGGCGAGGCGTTCTGCTGGCTGCGCGCGACGCTCGGCTATCCGGCGCCGGACGGCGCGGCGTTGCCGCAATGGCCCGCGCACCCGGCGCTGCAGGTTCCGGCCGCACGGGTGCATGTGGGCACCGCCCGGGGCGAACCCGGCTTCGCGTTCGACAACGAGCAGCCGGGCCGCGAGGTGGGGCTCGACGCCTGCGAGATCGACGCCACGCCCGTCACGAACGCGCAGTTCCTGCGCTTCGTGCAGGCCGGGGGCTACGACCAGCCGGCCTATTGGCCGGGGGCGGCGGGCGCATGGCGCGCTCAGGCGGCGCGCTCGCAACCCGAGCGCTGGCGCCACACGCCGCAGGGCTGGCAACAACGTTGGTTCAACCGCTGGCTGCCGCTGGCACCGGCCGAGCCGGTGATCCACGTGAACGCCTGGGAGGCCGAGGCCTACTGCCGATGGGCCGGCCGTCGCCTGCCGCGCGCCACCGAATGGGAGCACGCGGCCGCCCGCATCCGGTGGGGCCACAGCGTCTGGGAATGGACGGCCGACGCTTTCCAGCCCTACCCCGGCTTCGCGCCCGGGCCCTACAAGGATTACTCGGCGCCCTGGTTCGGCGATCATCGCGAGTTGCGCGGCGGCGCGTTCGCCACGCACGCGCGCTTGCACGACGCGCGCTATCGCAACTTTTTCACCCCCGAGCGTTCCGACGTGTTCGCCGGGTTTCGCACTGCACTGGACCTTTGATGAGCAACTTCTCGAAATTTCTCGGCACGCTGGCCTTGCTGGTGGCCAGCGCGAGCTCCGCGTTCGCGCAGACGCATGTGCTGCGCGTGTCCGCCATCCCTGACGAGGCGCCCACCGAGCTGCAGCGCAAGTTCAAGCCGCTGGGCGACTACCTGCAGCACGAACTCGGCATGCCGGTGCAGTTCACGCCCGTCACCGACTACGCCGCGGTGGTGGAAGGCCTGGCCAACGACAAGATCGACCTCGCCTGGCTGGGTGGCTTCACCTTCGTGCAGGCCAAGCTGCGCACGCACGGCGGCGTGGTGCCGCTGGTGCAGCGCGCGGAGGACGAAAAGTTCACCAGCGAATTCATCGTGCCCGCCGGCAGCCCCGCCAAGTCGCTGGCCGACCTGAAGGGCAAGACCTTCGCGTTCGGCTCGCCGTCGTCCACCTCGGGCCACTTGATGCCGCGCTACTACCTGCTCAAGGCGGGCGTCGACCCCGAGAAGGATTTCAAGGCCATCGCCTTCTCCGGTGCGCACGACGCCACCGTGGCCTTCGTGGCCTCGGGCCGCGCGGAGGCCGGCGTGCTCAACTCCTCCGTGTGGCAGAAGCTGGTGGACGAGCACAACCCCAACGCCGCCAAGGTGCGCGTGCTCGCCACCACCCCGCCCTACTACGACTACAACTGGACCGTGCGCCCCGGCCTCGACGCCGCGCTGGCGCAGAAGATCAAGGCCGCGTTCCTGAAGCTGGACCCGGCCAAGCCCGAGCAGAAGGCCATCCTCGGCCTGCAGCGCGCCAGCAAGTTCATTCCCACGCAGGCGTCCAACTACGACGGCATCGAAGGCGCGGCGCGCTCGGCGGGCCTGATCAAGTGACGCTCGCGTTCGACGGTGCCGGTCTCGTGCATGCCAACGGCCTGCGCGCGCTGCAGGGCGTGTCGCTCGCGGTGGCGCAGGGCGAGCGGGTGGCGGTGATCGGCCCGTCGGGCGCCGGCAAGACGGGGCTGCTGCGCCTGGCGGCCACCTCGCTGCGGCCCACGGAAGGCCGCGTGCAGGTGCTGGGCCAGAACCCCTGGCAGTCGAGCGCCGCGGCGCTGCGGCGCCTGCGTGCGCGCGTGGGGCTGATCCACCAGGCGCCCCCGATCCCGCCGCGGCTGCGCGTGGTCACCGCGGTGCTCGCGGGCCGGCTGGGCCGCTGGCCGGTCTGGCGCGCGCTGGCCTCGCTGGCCTACCCGGCCGACATCGCCGGTGCCCGCGACGCGCTGGCACGGATGGATCTTGCGGACCGCCTGTTCGACCGCTGCGATCGCCTGTCGGGCGGGCAGTTGCAGCGCGTCGGCGTGGCGCGCGTGCTGTACCAGTCGCCCGAGCTGATGCTGGCCGACGAACCCGTCTCGGCCCTGGACCCCACCTTGGCCGACGCCGTGGTGGGCCAGCTGGTGGCGCACAGCCAGGCGCGCGACGCCACGCTGCTGGTGTCGCTGCATGCGGTGGACCTTGCGCTCAAGTGGTTTCCGCGCATCGTGGGCCTGCGCGCGGGCGCGGTGATGTTCGACGCACCGGCCGGCGAGGTGACGCGCGCGATGCTGCAGGAGCTGTACGCGGCCGAGGGCGCGGTGCTGCCCACGCAGGCCAACAACCCCGCGGTGCTGCCGCTGGGCCCGATCGTGGCCGCCGGCGCCAACGTGGTGCCGCTCCCGCGCCCCGGTTGCAAATGAGCACGGCCGCCGCGCTGCGCGATCCGCAGGCACGCTCGCGGCTGGGTGCGCTGCTCGTCGCGCTGGTGCTGCTGTGGCCGGCGCTGGTGCTGTCGCAGTTCAGGCCCTGGCTGTTGCTGGACCCCGGAAACCTGCAGGTGATGCGCAACTTCCTGGCCGGCTTTCTGCCGCCGGCCACGTCGGCCACTTTCCTGGCCGAGCTGCTGCAGGCCACGCTGCAGACGCTGGCCATCGCCACCGCCGGCATCGCGCTCGCGTTCATGCTGGCCGCGCCGCTCGCCTTTGCCAGCGCGCGTTCGCTCAGCGCCTCGCGCATCGGCCCGGGGCCAGGCCGGCGGCCGACAGAAGCCGTGCGCCAGGCGGCGCGCGCGCTGCTGCTGGTGCTGCGCGCCGTGCCGGAGGTGGTCTGGGCGCTGGTGTTCGTGCGCGTGCTCGGGCTGGGCCCGGCGGCGGGCGTGCTGGCGCTGGGCGTCACCTATGGCGGCATGCTGGGCAAGGTGTACGCCGAGATCCTCGAATCCACCGACACGCGGCCTGCGCGCGCGCTGCTGGAGGCCGGTGCAGGCCGCCTGGCCGCGCTCGGCTATGGCCTGCTGCCCAACGCCGCACAGGAGCTGGCCTCGTACACCGTGTACCGCTGGGAATGCGCGGTGCGCGCTTCGGTGGTGATGGGCTTCGTGGGCGCCGGCGGCCTGGGCCAGCTGATGGACCAGTCCACCAAGATGCTCAATGGCGGCGAGGTCAGCAGCATCCTGGTCGTCTTTCTGCTGCTGGTGCTGCTGGCCGACGGCTTGAGCACGGCGCTGCGCCGCCTGCTGCAATGAACGACGTCACCTCCGCCGAGCAGTTGCGCGCGGCCGGCCCCTGCCTCACCTGCGTGGCCGTGGCCGCGCTGGTGGTGGCGGCGGTGCTCGGCAGCTTCGCCTACCTGGCGATCGATTTCCGCAGCCTGTTCTCGGCGCAGGCGCTGCAGGCCATGGGCGCCTTCATCGGCGAGTTCCTGTCGCCGGACCTGCATGCAGCGTTCGTGGCCAAGGTGGCGGCGGCCGCCTTGCAGACCTTGGCCGTGTCGGCCATGGGCACGCTGCTCGCCGTGGTGGGCGGCGCCGTGCTGGCGCTGCCGGCAGCCGGCCGGCTGGGGCCGGTGCTGCGGCCCGCGGCGCGGCTGGTGCTGAACCTGCTGCGCAGCGTGCCCGAGCTGGTGTGGGCCACGCTGATGGTGCTGGCTGCCGGCCTGGGCCCCTTTGCCGGCACGCTGGCGCTGGCGCTGCACACCACCGGCGTGCTCGGCCGGCTGTTCGCCGAAGCCCTGGAGAACGCCGCGCCCTTGCCCGAACAGGCGCTGCGCGAGGGCGGTGTGGGCGTGGTCGCGGCATTCACCTACGGCAGCCTGCCGCTCGTCGCGGCCCAGGCGGTGGGCTACACGCTGTACCGCTGGGAGATGAACATCCGCATGGCGGCGGTGCTGGGCTTCGTGGGCGGCGGCGGGCTGGGCGCGCTGCTGTACTTCCACCTGTCGATCTTCCAGCACGCGCAGGCGGCCACCGTGCTGCTGGCCACCTTCGTGCTCGTGTTCGCGGTGGACGGCTTGTCGAGCCGGCTGCGCCGCGGCCTGACCACCGCCTACCAGTGAGCGAGTGAGCGCGGCCGCTCAGCGGCCGAGATGCGCTTCGATCACGCGGTACAGGTCGGCCAACTCCACCGGCTTGGCCAGGTGCGCATCGAAGCCGGCCTCCGCAGTGGCCGTGCGGTCGCTTGCCTGGGCATAGCCGGAGACGGCGATCAGCACGACGTCGCGCGTGCGTGCATCGGCGCGCAAGGCGCGCGCCACGGCCAGGCCATTCATCTTCGGCAGGCCCAGGTCGAGCACCACCACGCGCGGTTGCAATGACGTCGCCATCGCCAGCGCGGCCTGCCCATCGGTGGCCACCTCCACGCGATGGCCGTCCAGTGCGAGCAGCGAGGCCAGGGTCTGTGCCGCGTCGCGGTTGTCGTCGACCACCAGCATGGGCATGGGAGCCAGCCGCGCCGGGATGCGCGACACCGGCGTGCCACGCTGCTCCTCACGCCGGCCGCGGCGCGGCAGGCGCACGGTGAACGTGGCGCCCTGCCCCGGCCCGGCGCTGTCGCAATGCACGCTGCCGCCGTGCAGCTCGGTGAGGCGGCGCACCAGCGCCAGCCCGATGCCCATGCCGCCTTCGGAGCGGTCCAGCGTGCGCTGGTCTTGCGTGAAGAGGTCGAACAGCCGCGGCAGCAGCTCCGGCGAGATGCCGTTGCCGTTGTCGCGCACCATGATCTCCAGCCAGTCCTCGCCGTCGGCGCGCGCACTGACGTCGATGATGCCCCCGTCCTGCGTGTACTTGACCGCGTTGGTCACCAGGTTGGAGACGATCTGCGTCAGCCGCGCCGGGTCGGCCACCAGGTCCAGCGTGGGCGGCACATCCACTCCCAGCGCCTGGTGCCGCTCGCGGGCCTGCGCGCGCACGGCCTCCACGGCCTGGAAGATCGAGGTGGCGACGAGCACGTTCTCGATGCGCAGCTCGATCAGCCCTTGAGCGATGCGGCTGACCTCGAGCAGGTCGTCCACCAGGCGTGCCATGTGCGTGCTCTGGCGGCGCAGGATCTGCGTGGCGGCCTCGCGCCGCTCGGGCACGTCGCCCGCACGCTCCAGCAGCCGCACGGCGTTGACGATCGGGGCCAGCGGGTTGCGCAGCTCGTGCGCCAGCATCGCCATGAACTCGGTGCGGCGCGCATCGGCCTCACGCAGCGCCTGCTCGATCTGCCTGCGTTCGGTGATGTCGAACAGCACGCCGACCACGCGGGACGACGCATCCGGGGCTTCGTCGCGGATCACGCGGCCGCGGCCGGCCAGCCAGCGCACGGTGCCGTCGGCGGCCGGCACGCGGAACTCGGCCTGGTAGTCGCCGCCCTTGTCGAGCGCGCGCGCGATCTCGGCATCCAGTGCGGCGCGGTCGTCCGGGTGCACGCGCTGCAGCAGCAGGTTGAAGTCGGCTCCGCCCTGCACCTGCTCCGGCAGCCCGAGCAGGCGAAACACGCCGGGGCTCCAGTAGGTGGCCACGCCGGCGTGCGACCAGTCCCACACACCCATGGCCGCGGCATCCAGCGCCACCTGAAGGCGCAACTGGGAGTGCTGCAGCAGGCGTGCGGCCTCCCGGCGCTCGGTGATCTCCTCGGCCACCACGCTGATGCCGGCGATCGCACCGTGTTCGTCGCGCAGCGGAAAGAACTGCTCGCGCCACACGCGGCGCTCGCCCGGTCGCGCGCGGGTTTCGCCGTGCACCTCCAGGTCGCGCACCGGCTCACCGGTGGCCAGCACGCGGCGCAGCACGGCCTCGGCCTGCGCGGCCACATCGGGCACCACCTCGTGCACGCTGCGGCCCAGGTGGGCCTCGATGCTGGTGCCGTTCATCTCGGCCAGGCGCTCGTTGACGCGCACGAAGCGCAATTCGAGGTCGAGCACGGCCAGTCCGACGGGCGCGGTCTGGTAGATCGATTCGAGTTCAGGCAGACGCATCGCGAGCCCTCAAGCAAGCGAGCGTCCCGCCATGGCCGCAACGCGGCCGTTCAGCCGGTGTGCGACGTGCCGGCACCCAGGCGCTGCAGCAGGTTCTCGATGTCGCGGCCATCCATCGGCTTGCCGAAGTGGGCGTCGAAGCCCACCGCGCGCGCCTTTTCGCCGGTCTCCCAGCTGGGCGCACCGGTGATGGCCGCCAGCATCAGCCGGTCGCCGTTGGCGCGCCGCAGCGACTTGGCGGCCTCATAGCCGTCCATCACCGGCATGTTGATGTCCAGGATCACGAGATCGGGATTGAAGGTGCGCGCCATCTGCACCGCGGCCGCGCCGTCGTAGCAGGCCACCACCTCGTAACCCAGCCAGTCGAGCAGCACGGCCAGCGAGTCGGCCGCGTCGCGGTTGTCGTCCGCCACCAGGATCTTCTTGCTCATGGGAGGGCACCGGGTACTGCAATGCCGGTAGCGCGGCAAGTCGCGTGCCTGCCCCTGCCCCCTGCCCGCGGCTTACTCCCGGCTGCGCGGCAGCAGCCGGCGCATCCCCTGTGTAAAGCGCTGAAAGTCGATCGGCTTGGTCCAGTAATCGAGCGCGCCGGCCGCGCGCGCGGCGGCAGCGTCCTCCGGGTGCGCGCCGGCCGACAACGCCACCACCTTCAGGTGCCGGCAACGCGGGTCCTCGCGCAGGCTGCGCAGCACCTGCAAGCCGGTGGTGTCCGGCAGCTGCATGTCCAGCAGCAACACATCGGGCCGCAGGCTGCACGCGCGCTCCAGGCCGCTGGCGCCGTCCGCGGCCACCACGAGCTGCACCTTCGGCCAGCGCGCCAGCAACTGCTCCACCAGGATCACGTTGATCGGGTTGTCCTCGATGTAGAGCACCACGCCGGCGGGGTCGGCCCCGTCCTCGCCGTGTGCGCTGCGCAGCTCGCCCGGCAGTTGTGCAATGGTGCTGGCCCCGCAGGCCGGCAGGGTGACGCGGGCGCGCGTGCCGGCGCCGGCCTGGCTGTCGATCGACAACTCGCCGCCCATCAGGCCGACGAGCTGGCGCGCGAGCACCAGCCCGATGCCGGTGCCGGGCACCTCGCTTTGTTCGCGGCCAAGGCGATTGAAGGGTTGGAACAGCGCGGCCGTCTGCTCCGGCGTCATGCCCCATCCGTTGTCGCTGACCTCGATGTGCACGAAGTGCGAGTCCCGCACCACCGCCACCCGCACCCAGCCGCCGGGGCGGTTGTACTTGATCGCGTTCGATACCAGATTGAGCATCACCTGGCGCAGCCGTGACGGGTCGCTGCGCAACAGCAAGGGCGCTGCCTGGGCCGTGTCGGCCTGCAGCGCCACGCCGCACTGCTGGGCATGCGGCTGGTTCATGCGCAGCACCACGTCGAGCAGCTCCCGAAGGTCGAAGTCGCGCACCTCCATTGCCACGCGGCCGGCCTCGATGCGCGACACGTCGAGCATCTCGTCGATCAGCGTGCGCAGGTGCTGGCCGGCCTGCAGCACCAGTTCGATCTGCTCGCGGTGGTGCGCGCTGAGCGGGTCCGTCACGTCCGCCTGCATCAGCTGCGCGAAGCCGAGCACCGCGTTCAAGGGCGTGCGCAGCTCATGGCTGATGCGCGACAGGAACTCGGTCTTGGCCTGGTTGGCGGCTTCGGCGGCGGCGCGCGCCACACGGGCCAGATCGGCCTCGCGCAGCTGCGTCACGTCGCGCGCCATCACGGTCATCAGCAGGCGCGGACCCTCGCCCATGCGCGAGATGGAGGCTTCCATCGGAAACTCCTCGCCGTCGACGCGCCGGCCGGTCAGCGTGCGCGGCCGGCCCATCGGGCGCGAGGTGATGCCTTCTTCGGCAAAGGCCTGCACGAAGCGACGATGCTCGCTCCGCCTGGCCTCGGGGACAAGGCGCTCCAGCGTGCTGCCGATCGCCTCCTCGGCCGGTACGCGGAACATGCGCACCGCCGCCTCGTTGAACACCACGATGCGTTGGTGCGCGTTGATGGTGATGATCGCGTCGAGCGCCGTGTCCACGATGCCGGCCAGTTGCACCTCGCGCTCGCGCGCGGCCTCCACCGCCGCGGCGCGGGCGCGCGCGCTGTCGATGTGTTCCAGCGCGAACGCCACGTTGCCGGCGATCTGCTCGGCCAGCTGCACCATCTCTTCGTCGAAGGCCTGGGGCTGGTCGAAGTAGATGTTGAGCGTGCCCACCACCTGCCCCGCCCGCCGCAGCGGAAACGCGCCCGACGATCCCACGCCGAAAGGCCGGGCGCGCTCACGCCACGGCGCGGCCGACGGGTCGTTCATGAAGTCGTTGCAGATGCTGTGCCGGCCGTGGACCACCGCGCTGGCGGTGGGTCCCAGCGTCTGCCGCGCCGCGCCCGGTGGGGGCAGCTCGATCACCAGCCCCTCGGTGTAGCGCCGCGCCGCGCCGCCCCAGGCCACCGGCACGAGCCGGTCCTGCTGCACCATGCCGATCCAGGCCATGCTGGCACCTCCCGACTCCACCACAATGCGGCACACCTGCGCATACAACGCCAGCGGATCGGTGGTGCTCATCATCGCCCGCGTGGCGTCCGACAACGCCCGATAGAACCGCGACAGGCGACGCAGGCGATCCACCTCGTCGGGCGTGCTGGGGGCGTTGCCGGTATGGGGATCGGGCATGCGGCGCGTGGGCGTGTGAGTGGGCCAGTGGCGATTTGTCTGGAAAAGGCAGGCGCTCGCGTTGAGCCACATCAAGCGCGGCACAGGCCCGGCACCCAAGAATGGGTTGTGACCCGGTGACCCCGGCTGCGGAGACTGACGATGTACCGAAAGATCCTTGTGCCGATCGACGGCAGCCCCACCGCCGAGCGCGGCCTGCGCGAGGCGATCGCGCTCGCCGCCAGCCAGAAGGCCCGGCTGGTACTGCTGCACGTGGTGGACGACTACCCCTTGCTGGCCGAGATGGCCTCGGTCTCCGCCTACCAGGAGACGCTGGAGCTGCAGCGGCAGCAGGGGCGGCGGCTGCTGGCGCGTGCCGAGGCCGAAGCCGCGGAGGCCGGGGTCGGCACCGAGAGCCGCCTGCGTGACGTCACGCACCAACGCATTGCGGACGTGGTGATCGAGGAAGCCGGCAACACCGGCTGCGAACTGATCGTGATGGGCACGCACGGGCGCCGCGGCTTCAACCGCCTGGCCCTGGGAAGCGATGCCGAAATGGTGCTGCGTGAAAGCCTGCTGCCGGTGCTGCTGGTACGGCAGGCGCAAGACAGCCCTTGACCGTGCGGCGCCGTGCTAAGACGGCGCTAAGGTCGCCCACCTAGGCTGGCAACGTGACAGATTCCGACCACGCCCTGCGCCCGCCTGCCGCCCTCGCGCTGCCGTCTACCGACGCGCGTCGTGCGGCGCGCATCCTCAAGGCAGGCGCCCTGGCTGCTGCCGTGATGGCGTGGCTGGCGCTGCTGGCCTGGGCGCGGCCGCTGTACCTGCCGGACGAAGGTCGCTACGCGGGCGTCGCGTGGGAGATGTTCAGCACCGGCCATTGGGCCGTGCCCACGCTGAACGGCCTGCCCTTCTTCCACAAGCCGCCGCTGTATTACTGGCTCGGCAGCGCCGCGATGCACCTGTTCGGGCCCACGGCCTTCGCGGTGCGCGTGCCCTCGCTGCTGGGTGCCACCGCGCTCGCGCTGGCACTGGCGCTGTTCACGCGCCGCTGGGTGGGCGCACGCCAGGCGCCGTGGATCGTCGCGCTGCTGGCCACGCAGCCGTTCTTCTACCTGGGTGCGCAGTTCGCGAACCTGGACATGCTGGTGGCCGCCTGCATCGGCTGCACGGTGCTGTTGGGCGCGCACGCAATGCTGCTGCAGGCGCGCGGTGCGCCGTACCGCGCCCCGTTGATCGGCGCGTATGCGGTGGCCGCGCTCGGCGTGCTGGCCAAGGGCTTGATCGGTGCGGTGCTGCCGGCCCTGATCCTGCCGATCTGGCTGCTCGCGTGCGGCCGGGCGCGGCAGCTGCCACGCCTGTTCTCCGCGACCGGCGTCCTGGTGTTCCTGCTGCTGGGGCTGCCGTGGTTCCTGCTGATGCAGCAGCGCTACCCCGGCTTCTTCGACTACTTCGTCGTGTACCACCACCTGCGCCGCTTCGCCGCGGGCGGCTTCAACAACGTCGAGCCGTTCTGGTACTACCCGGTGGCGCTGGCGCTGCTCGCATTGCCGTCCTCGCTGGCACTGCCCTGGGTGTGGCGCCGGCGCGCCCTGGACGAAGACCATGCCGCAGTGCGGCTGCTGATGCTGAGCTGGATGCTGGTGGTGCTGGTGTTCTTCTCGTTGCCGCGCTCCAAGCCGGTGGGCTATGTGATGCCGGCACTTGCGCCGCTGGCATGGCTGCTCGGCGACGCGGTGCTGTCGCGCGGGCCACTCGGCCGGCGCCTGCTGGTGGCCTGCGTGGGCATCGCCGGCGTGGCCAGCGCCATGACGGTGCTCGCGGTGGCACGCGCGCACCCGCACTCGCATGCCGTGCTGGGGCGCGTGCTGCTGCAGGCGGCGCGCGCCGGCGAGCCTGTGGTCTACGGGAACCAGAACCCCTACGACATCGCGTTCTACGCTCGGCTGCGCGCGTCACCGCTGGTGATGTCCGACTGGGACGATCCGCACATTGCGCAGCACGACGATTGGCGCAAGGAGCTGCAGGACGCCGCGGCCTTCGAGCCTGCGCAGGGCGCGGCGCGCCTGCTGCGGCCGGCGGCGTTGCCGGCGTTCGCGTGCCGGCAACCCGTGACGTGGTGGGTGAGCAAGGCGGAGCCCCCGGCCGGGCTGCCGGCGCGCGCCGTGCGCACCGCGGTCACGCCGGAGAGCTCGTTGTGGCGCCTGCAGCGCGACGACCGCCTGTGTCGCGCCCTGAGCCGCCCGGCGGCGCCAGGGGTCAGTCGAACATCAGGTGCGGCAGCACCAGGCTGATCTGCGGCACGTAGGTGACGATCACCAGGAACAGCAGCAGCACCATCAGCCACGGCAGCGCCGCGCGCACCACCTGCACCAGGTCCATGCCGGTGATGCCGCTCGTGACGAACAGGTTCAGGCCCACCGGCGGCGTGATCATGCCGATCTCCATGTTCACCACCATCACGATGCCCAGGTGAACGGGGTCGATGCCCAGCCGCTGCGAGATCGGAAAAAAGATCGGCGCCAGGATCAGGATGATCCCGGTGGGCTCCATGAAGTTGCCGGCCACCAGCAGGATCAGGTTGACGACCAGCAGGAAGGCCCAGTCGGGCATGCCTGCGGCCACGATGTGCTCGGCGATCGTCTGCGGAATGCGCTCGGTGGTGAGCACGTGCGCGAACAGCAGCGCATTGGCGATGATGAACATCAGCATCACCGTGGTGCGGCCGGCGTCGAGCAGCACGTGCGGCAGCTGGCGCCAGCTGATGTCGCGGTAGACCACCAGCGCCACGAAGGTGGCGTAGACGGCGGCCACGGCCGCGGCCTCGGTGGGCGTGAACACGCCGCCGTAGATGCCGCCCATGATGATGACCAGCAGCGCCAGGCCCCACACCGAATCCTTGAACGCCACCAGCACCTCGCGCAAGCTGGCGCGCTCGCTTTGCGCGAGCGTGAGCTTGCCCGCGCGCCACCACACCGCCGCGGCCAGCATGAACGCCAGCAGCAACCCGGGCAGGATGCCGGCCATGAACAGGCGCCCCACCGACACGTCGGTGACCGCGGCATACACCACCATCACGATCGACGGCGGGATCAGGATGCCCAGCGTGCCGGCGTTGCAGATCACGCCGGCAGCAAACTCCTTGGTGTAGCCGCTGCGCACCATGCCGGCGATCACGATCGAGCCGATCGCCACCACCGTGGCCGGGCTGGAGCCCGACACCGCCGCAAACAGCGTGCAGGCCACGATGCTGGCGATCGCCAGGCCGCCGCGCAAATGCCCCACAGCGGCCACCGCGAAGCGCACCATGCGCTTGGCCACGCCGCCGGTGCTCATCATGGCGCCGGCGAGGATGAAGTACGGGATCGACAGCAGCGTGTAGAGCTCGCTGGTCTCGTACAGCTTGATCGACAGGCTGGCCAGCGAATCCTGGCCGACGACCACGATCGTCAGCAGGCTGGACAAGCCGAGCGACACCGCCACCGGCATGCCCAGCGCCATGAACAGGAACAGCGCGACGAACAGCATCAGCGTGGTCAAGGCGCGTTCTCCTCGGCCTTGAGCTTGAGCGCCTCGGCAGCCTCGTCACCCAGGTGCAACGCGGTGGAGCGGCCGCTCAGCAGCCCCCACAGTACCTGCAGCAGGCGCAGCGTGAGCAGCGCAAAGCCCAGCGGCAGGATCGAGCGCACCACCCAGATCGGCACCGGCAGGTCGTCCATCTCCACGCCGATCTGCTTCATCTTCAGCACGTACACCATCGAGCCGTAGATCACGAGGCCGGCGTACAGCAGGCACAGCAGCACCACGAGGATGGACACTGCGCGCCGCCCGCCCGCGGGCAGCTTGCGCACCAGCGCGTCCACGCCGATGTGCGCACCGACGCGCACGCCGTACGAAATGCCGACGAAGATCATCACCGCGAAGAACACGGTCACCAGCTCCAGCGCCCAGCTGAAGCCGGAGTTGAAGACGTAGCGCAGCACCACCTGCGTGAAGGTGAGCAGCGTCATCGCCGCCAGCATCAGCATGACGATGACCTCCTCCAGCCGGTCGAGGATCTTCATGGATCAGCCCGCTCGGCCGTTGGCTACTTGTTGCTCTTGAGCGCCGCGTCGACCACGTCCTTGCCGATCTCCGGCTCGAACTGCTGCCACACCGGCTTCATCGCCGCGCGCCACTGCGCGAGCTCGGCCTTGGTCATCGGCAGGATCTCGGCCTTGTGGTCGTCGACGATCTTCTTGCGGTATTCGTCGGACTCTTCCTGCGCCTTCTTGTTGCCGTAGGCGATGGATTCGGTCATCGCTTCGGACAGGCCCTTCTTCACGTCGGGCGGCAGCTTGTCCCACCAGCCGGTGTTGGTGATGACCATGTAGTCGATCACGCCGTGGTTGGACTCCATGATGTACTTCTGCACCTCATGGAACTTCTTGGTGTAGATGTTCGACCAGGTGTTCTCCTGGCCGTCCACCACGCCGGTCTGCAGCGCCTGGTACACCTCGGCGAAGGCCAGCTTCTGCGGGTTGGCACCGACCGCCTTGAACTGCGCCTCCAGCACGTCCGAGGGCTGGATGCGGAACTTCAGGCCCTTGGCATCGGCCGGCGTGCGCAGCGGCTTGTTGGCCGACAGCTCCTTCATGCCGTTGTGCAGGTAGCCCAGGCCGGTGATGCCCTTCTTGTCCATCGAGTGCAGCAGCTCCTGGCCCTTGGGGCTTTCCTCGAAGCGATCGACCGCGGCCACGTCGTCGAACAGGAACGGCAGGTCGAACACCTGCAGCTTCTTGGTGTACTTGCCGAACTTGGCCAGCGACGGCGCGATGATCTGCACGTCGCCCAGCGCCAGCGCTTCCATCTCCTTGCCGTCGCCGAACAGCTGGCTGTTGGGGAACACCTGCACCTGCACCTTGCCGGGCAGCTTCTTCTCGGCCAGCTCCTTGAACTTCAGCGCGGCCTGCCCCTTGGGGGTGTTGTCCGCCACCACGTGGCTGTACTTGATGATGATCGGGTCGGCCCAGGCCGCGGCGTGAGCGAGGGTGAACACGGCCGCAACGGCCATCCAGCGCATGGACATGCTGATGTCTCCTTCATCTGTGAATCGGTTTGTCCGAATCTATCGAAGGGACGGATGCCCAGCCACTGTGGAAATTACGACCCCGTCTTTACCCTCATTCGTGGCGCAGCGCCTCGATCGGGTCCAGCCGCGCGGCGCGGCGGGCTGGGAAATACCCGAACACCACGCCGATCGCCGCGGAGAACGCGAACGCGAGCAGGATGATCGACGGATCGAAGATCAGCGGCACGCTCATCAGCCGCGCCAGCAGCGCCGATGCCGCCACCGCCAGCACGATGCCCGTGAGGCCACCGATGGCGGCCAGCACCACCGCCTCGATCAGGAACTGCAGCAGCACCTCGCGCTCCAGTGCGCCGATGGCCAGGCGCACGCCGATCTCGCGCGTGCGCTCGGTCACGCTGACCA
>CAMLIZ010000001.1 GCA_946480245.1 uncultured Pseudomonadota bacterium | reverse complement strand
ACGACAACTGCAACTCGCTGCACACCAACGCCTACGACGAGGCGATCACCACGCCCACCGAGGAAAGCGTGCGCCGCGCGATGGCGATCCAGCTGATCATCAACCGCGAATGGGGCCTGGCGAAGAACGAGAACCCGAACCAGGGCGCGTTCATCATCGACGAGTTGACCGAGCTGGTGGAGGAAGCCGTGCTGGCCGAGTTCGAGCGCATCGCCGAGCGCGGTGGCGTGCTGGGCGCGATGGAAACCGGCTACCAGCGCGGCAAGATCCAGGAGGAGTCGCTGCACTACGAGATGCTCAAGCACACCGGCGAGTACCCGATCATCGGCGTGAACACCTTCCGCAACCCGCACGGCGACCCTGTGGCCGAGACCATCGAGCTGGCCCGCTCGACCGAAGCGGAGAAGCAGAGCCAGCTGCAGCGGCTGAACGACTTCCATGCGCGCCACGCCGCCGAGGCCCCGGCGCTGCTGCAGCGCCTGAAGCAGGCGGTGATCGACAACCGCAACGTGTTCGAGGTGCTGATGGACGCGGTGCGCGTGTGCTCGCTGGGGCAGATCACCAGCGCGCTGTTCGAGGTGGGCGGGCAGTACCGGCGCAGCATGTAGCGGCGCCGGCCGGCCTTATCCGGCCGCCAGGTGCCAGCCGCCGTCACCCTCGAGCGCCCGGCCTTCGTCGCGCAGCTTGAGCAGGTGCGCCTTCAGCGAGCGCATCGCCATCGCGTGCATGCGCTCGGGCACGTCGTCGTACACCTGCGCGAGCAGCGCCTGCTCCCCGGCAGGGCCGAGGTCGCGCAGCGCATCGACCACCTTCTGCTCGCGCTTGAGACGGTGCGCGACGATCGCCTCCATCGCCTGGCGAGGCTGGTCGATCAGGAAGCCGTGGCCCGGGGCGATCCATTCGAGGTCGAGCTCGCACAGGCGCCGCAGTGACGCCACATAGGACGCCATGTCGCCGTCGGGCGGGTTGATCACCACCGTGGAGCGCTGCATCACGTGGTCGCCGGAGAACAGCGTCTTCTCCTCCTCGAGCACGTAGCAAAGGTGGTTCGACGCATGGCCCGGCGTGTGCACCGCGCGCAGGGTCACGCCCTCGTCGAGCACGATGCGCTCGCCGCCTTGCAGCGGCAGGTCGGGCACGAAGCTGGCGTCCTGCCATTCGGGGTGCGCCGGCAGGCGGCCGTGCAGCGGCGCGCCGGTGCGCGCCTTCAGCAGCGCGGCGGCCGGGGAATGGTCCTGGTGAGTGTGGGTCGCGAAGATGCGGGTGATCGGGCCGGGCGCGGCGGCCAGCACCGCCGCCACGTGCGCCTCGTCGCGCGGGCCGGGATCGATCGCCGCCCATTCGTTGCGCGGACCGCCGCCCACCAGGTAGGTGTTGGTGCCCGGACCGGTCATCACGCTGCCGTTGTTCGCGGTCACGCGGATCAGGCGCGGCGACAGGCGCACCGCCGCACCCGGGCGGATGTCGTAGCAGCCGGTGCCGTGGCCTTCGGGGTCGATGCGGCCCAGCTCCGCGAACGCCGGCTCGTCGGGCGTGACCGGGCGCGGGCCCTGCGCGCCGGTGCCCACCCGCGGCAGGGTCACCGGCACCTCGCGCGGGCTGCGCGCCCACTGCATCAGCGCAGCCACGCTGTCGAAGCGCGCGATCGACTCCAACGTCTTCAGCGTCGGGGTCATCAGCTTCAGCGCGCCGGCCTGCGCGATCGCGTCGGCCGGCCGCAGCCAGCGGTGCTCCAGCAGCTCGTTCGCGTCGTGCAGCGCGTCCTGCCCCGGCGGGGCTTCGGCGACGAAGAAGCGCGTGTCGAAGCGCTTGGGGCGCGCCAGCGGCGTGACCCAGTGGCTCAGGTAGGCCAGGCGGTCCAGCGCGAGCATCAGCCCGGCCGCCTCGCAGAACTCGGCCAGGCTGCGCTCGCCGCGGTGCAGCACGCCGCGCCAGTCGCGCAGGCGCTGCTCGGTGCCGCCGCCGGCCAGCGCGCCGCTGGCCGGCTCGGCGGCGAACAGCAGACCGCACTCCTCGAAGGTCTCGCGCACGGCGGCCACGTAGTAGGCCAGGCCACCCTCGCGCAGGCCCAGCCGCGCGCTGGCCCCGGCATCGTCCAGCCACGGGCTCAGCGTACCCGCCGCCGCATCCGCCTTCTCGACCAGCCCGCCGGGGAACACCCACGCACCGCTGTTGTGGTCGCCGCGCTCGGCGCGGCGCAGCAGCAGCACTTCGACGCCCACCGGCGCGTCGCGCACGACCACCAGCGTGGCCGACGGGCGGGGCGCACGCTGCACGGCAGCAGAAGAATCGTTGGTGGATGCGGTCATCGACGACAGAACATGCGGCAGGTGAGCGCCACATAATGCCTCACGCCCACTGCCCCTGCAGGTTCCGATGCTTGCGCTGTCCGTCGTCGCCCATCCCAGCCGCAGCAGCTTCAGCCATGCGATGGCCGAGGCCACCCACCGCGTGCTTCAGGACCGGGGCTGGACGATCGCCGCGCACGACCTGTACGCCGAGGGCTTCAACCCGGTGCAGCCGGTCGGCGAGAGCGGCAACACCCGCTCCGACGATGCGCTGGTCGAGCAACACTGCCGCGAGCTCGCCGAGGCCAGCCTCGTGCTCGTGTTCCACCCCAACTGGTGGGGCCAGCCGCCGGCGATCCTGAAGGGCTGGATCGACCGCGTGTTCCGGCTCGACACGGCCTACGGCTACCCCGAAGGCACCGGCTACGACGGCGTGCCGGTGGGCCTGCTGAAGGCGCGCTGCGCGTTCGTGTTCAACACCTCGAACACGCCGGCCGAGCGCGAGGCCGCCGTGTTCGGCGACCCGCTGCAGGCGCTGTGGGAGCGCTGCGTGTTCGGGCTGTGCGGCGTGCCGACCGTGGTGCGCCGCATGGTCGGGCCGATGGCGGCCAGCACGCCGGCGCAACGCGAGGCCTGGCTGGCCGAGGTGGCCGCGTTGGTCGGGGCGCAGGTGGGCTGATTGCAGGCGCAAAGTTCATGCAAGGTGCCGCGCCGGCCACGAGCCGGCCACGGCGACGGACAGGGCTCTTACAGGAGACATTCCATGCGGATCGGCGTACCCAAGGAGATCAAGAACCACGAGTACCGTGTCGGGCTCACACCCGCGTCGGTGCGCGAGCTCGTCGCGCACGGCCACGACGTGCAGGTGCAGCGCGGCGCCGGTGACGGCATCGGCGCGGGCGACGACGACTACCAGCGCGCGGGCGCACAGATCGTCGACGACGCGGCGGCGGTGTTCCGCAAGGCGGAGATGATCGTCAAGGTCAAGGAGCCGCAGGCGGCGGAGCGGGCGATGCTGCGCGAAGGGCAGATCCTCTTCACCTACCTGCACCTCGCGCCCGACCCCGACCAGTGCGCGGACCTGATGAAGAGCGGCGCCGTGTGCATCGCCTACGAGACCGTCACGCAGCCCGGCGGCGGGCTGCCGCTGCTGGCGCCGATGTCGGAGGTGGCCGGCCGCATGGCCGTGCAGGCCGGCGCGCATCACCTCGAGAAGGCGCACGGCGGCCTCGGCGTGCTGCTGGGCGGCGTGCCCGGGGTGGCGCCGGCCAAGATCGTCATCCTCGGCGGCGGCGTGGTCGGCACCAACGCCGCGCAGATCGCGGTGGGCACCGGCGCCCAGGTGGTGGTGATCGACCGCTCGCTCGATGCACTGCGCCGGCTCGACGCGATGCTGGGCGCGCGCGTGGGCACCTTGTATTCGAACCAGGACAACGTGGAGCGCGAGGTGCTGTCGGCCGATCTGGTGATCGGCGCGGTGCTGATCCCCGGCGCGTCCGCGCCCAAGCTGGTGACGCGCGCGATGCTCGCCGGCATGAAGCGCGGCGCGGTCATCGTCGACGTGGCCATCGACCAGGGCGGCTGCTTCGAGACCTCGCATCCCACCACGCATGCCGAGCCCACGTACGTGGTCGACGGGGTGGTGCACTACTGCGTGGCCAACATGCCCGGTGCAGTGCCGCGCACCAGCACCTACGCGCTGAACAACGCGACGCTGCCGTTCACGCTGCAGATCGCCGACCACGGCTGGCGCGAGGCGCTCAAGCGCAACCCGCACCTGATGGCCGGGCTCAACGTGGCCGCCGGCCAGGTGACCAACAAGGCGGTGGCGCACGCGCTGCAACACGCCTTCACCGCGCCGGAGGCGCTGCTGTAGGCGCGGCCACAATCGGCCGCGTGACCGCCCGCCCGCCCCTCACCCACTACCACGCCAGCGCCGGCGCGCCGCCGCGCTTCGCACCGCTGCAGGCAAAGGCCGAGGCGCAGGTGGCGATCATCGGCGGCGGCTTCGCGGGCCTGGCCACCGCCATGAGCCTGCACGAGCGCGGTGTGCGCGACGTGGTGCTGCTGGAGGCCGAGGCCATCGGCCACGGCGCGTCGGGCCGCAATGGCGGCTTCGTGTTCGGCGGCTTCAGCCTCGACAACGCCGACCTCGTGCGCCAGCTGGGGCCGGTGCAGGCGCGCGGCCTGTACCAGCTGACCCTGGACGCGGTGGAGCGCATTCGCCAGCGCATCGCGCGCCATGCGATCGACTGCGACGCGGTGTACGCCGGCGTGCTGTTGGCCAACTGGTTTGCCGACGACGCGCCGCTGCGCACCTTGCAGCGCTTCATGCAGCAGCAGTTCGACGTGACTTGGCGCTGGCTGCCGCGCGACGAGACGCGTGCGCTGCTGTGCAGCGAGCGCTACCACGCGGCACTGCACGAACCCAATGCCTTCCACTTCCATCCACTGAAGTATGCGCAGGGCCTGGCACGCGTGCTGCACGACGCCGGAGTGCGGCTGCACGAGGGCACGCGCGTGAACGCGATCACGCGCCACGGCGCCGGCTGGCGCGTGCAGGCCGGCGGCGCCGAGCTGCAGTGCCGCGACGTGGTGGTGGCCTGCGGCGGCTACATCGGCCGGCTGTTTCCGCCGCTGGCGCGCGCGGTGCTGCCGATCGCCACCTATGTGATGACCACCGAGCCGCTGCACGATCGGCTGCACGACGCGCTGCGCACGCAGGCCGCGGTGTACGACACGCGCTTCGCGTTCGACTACTACCGCCCGCTGCCCGACACGCGCCTGCTGTGGGGCGGCCGCATCTCGGTGCGCGATCGTGCACCGGCCGAGGTGCAGCGCCTGCTAATGCGCGACCTGCTGCGCGTGTACCCGCAACTCGAGGGCGTGCGCGTGGAGCACGCATGGAGCGGGCTGATGAGCTATGCGCGCCACCAGATGCCGCAGATCGGCCGCCTGCCCGCGGGCCCGTGGTACGCCATGGGCTTCGGCGGCCACGGCGTCGGGCCCACCACGATGGCCGGCGAGGTGCTGGCGGCCGCGCTCACCGGCGAGGCGCCGCTGCCGGCCGGCTTCGCGCCCTACGGCCTGCCGCGCACCTGGGGCCCGCTCGGGCTGGCCGCGGCCCAGGCCACGTACTGGTGGCTGCAGGCCCGCGACGCGCTGCGCCAATGAAAAAAGGCCCGGCGCAGTGCCGGGCCAAACATGGCATGAACAGCGGGCGAAGGATGCGTGATCAGCGACGGCCGTGATCGTGGTCGTCGTCGGCACGGGCCGGCAGCAGTTCCCACAGCGTGTTGTCGCCGTGCTGCTGGGTCCAGAACACGCGCCAGCCATCGTGGAACGGCTCGGGCCGCTTGGCGCCCAGCACGCCGCGCTCGCTCGGGTCGCCGTCGGACACGTGGATGCCGGTGATCTCGTTGTCGCCATCGTTCTGGAAGCCCGACGTGCCGGACAGCGCGGCGTCGATGGTGGCCGACGGGTCGCGCCCTTCCGCGATGATGCGCACCGGCGTGGCGGCGCTGCGGCCATAGTCGCGGCGCGCGTCGAACAGCCAGGCCGAGTCGAGCGCGTTGGCCTGCGCGTGCAAGCCGTCGCCGCGGTCTTCCACGGCCACCAGGTGGTCTTCGTCCCAGAACGCGACGTTGTCGAAGCCGGTGTGCTGCAGATCACCGGCGTAGAACATCGTCAGCTTGCCGTGCGCGGCGGACGGGCCGGCCTGCACGAGCTTCATGATGGCGCCGAAGCCGCCGAAACTCGGCACCGCGCTGGAGGTGGCGCTGGTGTCGCCGGTCTCGGTGAAGAAGAACTCGCCGAAGCGCGTGCCCGGGCGGAACACGCCGTTCTCGGGCCGCTTGAACGGCGTGGCGCCGGCGGCGCGCGCCAGCGCGTTGGCGTTGAAGGCGCCGAAGCCGGCGCTCGCGGTGTCGTGCACGAGCACCCAGCGCGTGTCGAACACCTGGCCATAGGTGTGCAGATCCCTCATGTCTGCCGTCAGGGGGCTGCTCGCGTCGTAGGTGATCGCGCCGGCATGCGCATGCGACATCAGCTGCAGCGCCTGCAGCTGGCCGCCCTGGCGCAGGTCGTAGCGGTTCCTCGGCACGAAGCGGTAGATGTAGCTGTTGGGCAGCTTGGCGCCGGCCACCGTGCTGCCACCGATGTCTTCGACCAGCCAGAGGTTGCCGTCGCCGTCGGCCTGGATGCCTTCGTAGCCGCCACGGCCGATCACGCCGGACAGATCCTCCACCACCGACGGATAGTCGGCCGTGGCCTGCAGCACGCCACCACTGGAGCTGCCGTTGCCCTCCTGCGTGAACAGCAGGCGCTGCGCCCACGGGTACCAGGTGGAGCCGTCGATCGTGGGCAGCGGCGTGCGGCCGTCGGCCAGGTAGTTGGCGAGCACCGTGACGCGATGCGCCGCGTCGGCATCGAGGTTGACGCGCGTGATCGTGCCCGGAGAGCCGGCCTCGTGGCCCTGGAACACGAAGTGGCGGCCGTAGTCGTAGCTCGGGTCGGCGCCGTGCTGGCCGCGCAGCACCAGGTAGGTGTTCTTGTCCGGCTCCGTCTTGCTCGCCTCGACATGGCTGCTGGTGCCAGGGGCCGGCAGCAGGTTGGGCTGGTCGTTCTGGTAGCCGAAGTAGCGCGTCGACGGGGTCGGGTTGTCGACGGCCATCGAGCCTTGCGCGCGGATCACGCCGACCAGTTCGGGCGACAGCACGTTGGGCAAGGTCACGCCATTCAGCTTGGGGTTGGCCGCAGGCACCGGCGTGAGGTGCTGGGCGACGGCCAGCGAGGACACGACGGCCAGGGAGGCCAGGGCGACGAGGCGCAGGTGCATGCGAAGCTCCGTAGGACGGTGAAGGAATGCATGAACGGTAGGGATCGCGCATGACCGGGCCGTGTCATTTCAGTGATTTCGCACGCCCGCACGCACGTGTAACCAAAATTCTCTTAAGCTCCGGCATTGGGGAAAGCTGGAGAGGACTCGAGTGGAGGACACCTTGCTGGCGCGCGACGGCAGCCTCGCGCCACTGCCCGATACCGAGCTGCAGGACTTGCGCGAGCACTGGCGCCTGGTGGCACTGGCCGCCGGCCTGGGCACCATGCGCTGGATCCGCGAGCGCACGCACGTGGAGCTCGACGCCGCCGCCGCCGCCCAGCTGAACCTGCCGATCGGCCGCAAGGGGTCGCTGTCGCGCAGCGCCTGGCTCGGCCTGCTGGCCGACGAGGACCGGCTGGGCGCCGACGCGCTGCTCGGCGCGCCACCGCCGCCCGAGCAGACCGAGACCCTGGTGATCCGCGTGCCGCTCGGGCACGGCAAGCGGCGCGTGCTGGAGATCTCGTTTCGCAGCAGCCGCGACGGCAGCGTGCTGATCGGCGCCAGCCGCGACGTGACACGCGAGCATTCGCTGGAGGAGATGCGGCAGCAGAAGATGGCCGCCGAGCGCGCCAACCAGGCCAAGAGCGAATTCATGTCGCAGGTGAGCCACGAGCTGCGCACGCCGCTGAACGCGATCCTCGGCTTTGCCGAGCTGATGGCGCTGGACGGCGCGGACCCGCTCACCTCCACGCAGCGGCAGCGCCTGGGCGTGCTGCAGCAGGCCGGACAGCGCCTGCTCGGCCTGATCGACCAGCTGCTGCAGGTCGGGCGCATCGAGCAGGGCCGCCTGGCGCTGCGCCGCAAGTCGGTGGGCGTGCTCGCGCTGGTGCAGCGGTGCGTGTCCACCGTGGAGGTGCTGGCCGCGCACAAGGGCGTGCACATCGAGGTGCAGGCCGACGGCGCCAGCGACATGACCGTGCGCGCCGACCCCGACGCGCTCGAGCAGGTGATCACCAACCTGCTGTCCAACGCCATCAAGTACAACCGCGAGCAGGGCCGTGTGCGCGTGCGCCTGCGCGTGGGCGACGATGGCGAGATCACCGTGGACGACACCGGCCGCGGCATCTCCGACTCGCAGCTCGGGCGCCTGTTCGAGCCGTTCAACCGGCTGTCGGCGCAGAAGACCGGCGTGCAGGGCACCGGCCTGGGGCTGGTGATCACGCGCAAGCTGGTGCAGGCCATGGGCGGCCGGCTGGACGTGTGGTCGCAGGTGGGCGTGGGCTCGCGCTTCCTGGTGCGGCTGCCGCTGGGCCGGCGCATGCGCCAGCGTGACACGCAGACACTGCCGCTGGACATGCCCTCGCGCTGGGACGACGGCGAGCACTACGGCGTGCTCTACATCGAGGACGACGAGGTCAACGTGGTGCTGATGGAGCAGCTGTTCTCCACGCAGCCCGACTGGCGGCTGGAGGTGGCGGGCACCGGTGCCGAGGGCCTGGTGGCCGCAGTGCGGCAGCGCCCGCGCGTGATCCTGCTCGACATGAACCTGCCCGACATGACCGGCACCGACGTGCTGCGCCGCCTCAAGGCCGACCCGCGCACGCAGCACATCCCTTGCGTGGCGGTCAGCGCCGACGCCCTGCCCGGCGTCGTGCGTCGCTCGCTGGCGCAGGGCTTCGACGACTACTGGACCAAGCCGCTCGACCTGGCGGCGATGATCGGCAAGCTGAAAGTGCTGCTGCGCCGGCATGCTGCGTAAAAGCGCCTAGAACAAGGGGCTGGCAAGCCGACCCGCCGACGCCTAGACTCGGCCCACACCCTGCGAAGGAGGGCCCCATGGCCGGTTCGGAGAAGGTCGTTGTGGTGTTCCGCTCGCGCCTGCGCGACAACGCAGACGTGGCCGCCCTCGAGGCGCTCGGCATGCACATGTACGAGCTCGCCAGCTCGATGCCCGGCTTCCTGTCGTACAAGGATTTCACCGCGGTCGACGGCGAGAGCCTCACGCTGGTGGAGTTCACCGACGAAGCCTCGCTGCTGGCCTGGCGCAACCATCCGTCGCACCTGCGCGCGCAGGAGCGCGGCCGCCTCGAGTTCATGGCCGAGTACCACATCGACGTGTGCCGGCCGCTGCGCTCGTATGGCTTCCTGGCCGGAGCCTGAGGCGATGGATCCCGCATCGATTGCCAGCGCCGCCGTCGCGTTGATCGGCCCTTACCTCGCCAAGGCCGCCGGCAAGGCAGCCGAGGGCATCGGGCAGGCCGCGGTCGAGCAAGGCGGCAAGCTGTTCGACAAGCTGCGCGCGCACTTCGCCGCCACGCCGGCCGCCGCGCAGGATCTGGCCGACCTGCAGGCCGCCCCCGACGACAGCGCCAACCAGGGTGCCGTGCAGAAGCAGCTGCGCCGCGCACTCGAAGCCGATCCCGGCCTGCTGCAGGAGGTGGCCGCGCTGGTGGCCGCGGCCGGTGCCGGCGCGGGCGCGCGCTTCTCGGTGCAGGCCGGCAGCATCGGCAACGTCACGCAGGCGGGCTCGGTGCAGACGATCAACATCGGCACGCCCGGCACCCGGCCATGACCGACACCTCCGCCAGCGCCGAGCGCATCGACAACCTCTACCAGATCGGCGAGGTGGGTTCGATCACGATCGGCGCGGCGGCTGCCAAGGATCCGCCGCCCCTGCCCGAGCCCGAGCTGCGCCTGCCGCAGCACGCCATCGTGGGCCGCAGCGCGCTGGTGGCCGGCGTGCTGGCTGACCTGCAGGCCGGCGTGCAGGACCTCGCCTTCGAGTTCCTGCCCGGCATCGGCAAGACCACGGTGGCGGCCGAACTGATCCGCGAGAAGGCGCTGCGCGACCTGTTCGACGGCGTTCTGTGGGCCCACCTGGGGCAGACGCCCGACGTGCGTGGCGAGTTGCTCAAGTGGGCCGCCGCCGTCGGCCTGGACGACTCCGCCGTGGCCAAGCGCAAGACCGACGCCGAGCTGTCGCGCGCGATCGAGTCGCGCATCGGCGAGCGCAAGCTGCTGCTGGTGGTGGACGACGTGTGGAGTTCCGAGGCCGGCCAGTACTTCCTGCTCGGCGGCCCGCGCTGCACCCGGGTGCTCACGTCGCGCCAGCGCGGCGTGGCGCGCGAGCTGAGCCCGCAGGCGCGCGTGTACGTGGTGCCCAAGCTGGCGCCCAACGACAGCCTGACGCTGCTGCGCGCCCTGGCCCCCGTTGCAGCACAGGCCGAGCCCGACGCGCTGGCCCTGCTGGCCGGCCTGGTGGACGGCATGCCGCTGGCGCTGGTGCTGCTGGGCAAGATGCTGCGCAACCACGAGGACGACGAGGCCCCGGTGCAAAGCCTGCTGGCCTCGCTGCGCGACACGCACACCATGTTCGCGCAGAAGAAGCCGCTCGAATACGCCGAAGACCAGAACTACACGCTGGCCGAGGTGGTGGAGGCCGGCTACCGCCAGCTCGACTGCCCCGCCCTGCTCAACGGCGATCAGGTGGACGGCCAGATGCTGCGCGATGCGGCCGCCGCGCTGGCCGCGCTGCGGCCCGATCCGGTGTGGTTCAACGAGGCGCTGGCGCAGCAGGTGGCGGGCGTGTCGCCAGCCGCTCTGCGGCAGCTGGCGCAGGCCGGCATGCTGGAGCGCAAGCCCTCGGCGAAGGACGGCCGCATGCGCTACACGATGCACCGGGTGATCGCCGAGTACCTGCGCGAGAAGCTGGCCCCCGAGCAGCTGCAGGCACTGAACGAGCGCGCGGCGCAGTACTACCTGGGGCGCCTGCACGCGCTCGAAGCCGCCTCCCAGAAGGCCACCGCCTACCTCGCGCTGTACCGCTACGAGAACCGCGAATGGCGCGAGGCGCAGGACAACTGGCTCTACCACTTTGCGCAAGCCGGCTACCAGCGCGCGTCGTCACTGGCCTTTCTGAACGCCTGGTTCACGGCCTTCTGGTGGTGGAGCTGCTTCACCAGCGAAGGCTTCGACTTCTGCGACCAGCTGCTCAGCGAGTGGGACCACCGCCTCGCGTTGTCCGTGCCGGAGGCCGGCGGCAGCGCGCCGCTGGCCGCGCAAAGCGACGAGCGCGTGACGCGCCTACGCGAAGGCCTGGACCTGCTGCGCCGCTTCAAGCTGGCCTACCCGAAGGAAACCGAAGACCGCCACAGCCCGCGCTGGGCCGAGGTGGAGGCCGTGCTGCAGGAGCTGCGGCGCCGCATGCACCTGGACGCCGAGGTGCCCGGCGCCGACGAGCCCGATGCCTGCACGGTGCGCGGCCTCACCGACATCTTTCTCGCCGAGGCAGCACGCTTCGGCCGGCAGGCCTATGCCGAGGCCGAGGTGCTGTACCGCGACGCGTTGACCGTGTTCGCCGCAGCCGGCGACGACTGGACACGCGCCTGGGTGCTGTACCACCTGGCCGACATGCTCAGCAGCACCGGCCAGCCGGTGCCTGCACGCGCGCTGTGCGACGAGGCGCTGGCGCTGGGCGAGCGCGAGCGCGACCCCGAGGTGCTGGCGCTGCTGCATCGCGTGCTCGGCGACCTGGACGACGCCACCGGCGCCGCGCCCGCCGAGGCCGCGCTGCACTACGCGCAGGCGGTGCAATGGGCCTATCGCTTCCAGGTGGAGCCCGAGGCCCCCGACGCCTACACGGTGGCGTTCTACCCCGGCATCGCGCAGGCGGTGGCCGAGCGCCTGCTGCGGGCCCACACCACCGAGCCCGAGGCGGCGGACGCCATGCTGCAAGCCGTGCGCGCGCCCTGGGCCGCCGCGCTGCCGGGCCGTGCCGACGCGCATCCGTTCGAACAGGCGGCCACGCCGCAGGCCCTGGCCCAGGCGCTGTTCCCGGCGCCGCTGCCGGTGGAGCGCCTGGCGGCCGACGGCGAGGCCTATGCGCTGGCCGTGACGCACACGCTCGCACTGCTGCCCGCCGGCCAACGCCCGTCGTGATCCCGCGCCCGAGTTCTCCGATGGCGCAGAGGCGCTGGCCGCGCGGCAGGGTCCAGCTCAGGCGAACGCGTCGAGCAAGGCGCCGAGCATGTGGTCCGCGGTGCTCACCACGCGCAGGTTGGCCTTGAAGCTGTAGGCCGCGGCAGTGGTGTTCACCAGATCCGTCGCCAGGTCGGCGTCGCTGTCCGGGATGCGCTCCACCGACGCGCGCACGCCGCCGCCGGGCACGCTCTGTGCCGCCACCTGCTGGCGGCGGTAGCCGGGTGTCAGCGCATTGGCGATGTTGTCGGCCGCCGCGCCGAGGCTCAGCGCCGAGGCATTGGCGCCGGACAACGCGATCGCAAGCACGGAACTCATGGCCGCTCCAGTGTGCGCCTGCGCCCCGCGCGCTGCGCGGCGCGGGCAGTGCGTTTCGTGACGCGTTACGCGCAAAACGGGCGCGGCATGCCCCGGGTCGATGCGAGTTGTGAGCCGCACCCGTTTCGCCCAGAGTGCCGGCTTTGCAAAAGAACGAGCAGAACACCATGTCCATCTCCTCTGCCACCGCGGGCACCGTGCCGTTGCAACACGAGCGGCCGCGCAACGGCGACCGTGCCTTCTTCGGCCACCCGGCCGGCCTGGGCTGGCTGGCCGCCTGCGAGCTGTGGGAGCGCTTCTCGTACTACGGCATGCAGGCGTTGCTGGTGCTGTACCTCACCGACTACCTGTTCCTGCCGCAGCACATCGGCAAGGTGGCAGGCATCGAAGCGGTGCGCCACGCGATCGAAGGCGTCACCGGCCCACGCTCGCCGCAGCAGCTGGCCTCGGTGATCTTCGGGCTGTATGCCGGCCTCGTGTACCTGACGCCACTGTTCGGCGGCCTGCTGGCCGACCGCGTGCTCGGGCGCACCCGCACCATCGTGATCGGTGCCTGCCTGATGGCGCTGGGCCACTTCCTGATGGCGTTCGAGGCGAGCTTCCTGTTCGCGCTGGCCTGCCTGCTGGTGGGCGTGGGCTGCTTCAAGGGCAACATCGCCGCGCAGGTGGGTGACCTCTACCCGCCCGAGGACAAGCGGCGCGCGAGCGCGTTCCAGATCTTCATGCTGGCGGTGCAGATCGCGGTGATCCTGGCGCCCATCGTGTGCGGCACGCTGGGCGAGAAGGTGGCCTGGCACTGGGGCTTCGGCGCGGCCGGCGTGGGCATGCTGATCGGCCTGGGCGTGTACCTGGCGGGCCGGCGCTGGCTGCCGCCGGAGCCGGAGCGCAAGCGCGGCGATGTAGCCGCGGCGCACCCGCCACGCGCGCCGATGTCGCGCACCGAGAAGGGCCGGCTCGCGCTGCTCGTGGGCCTGGTGCCGGTGCTCACGCTCACCGTCGTGGGCAACCAGCAGTTCACCAATGCCTACCCGCTGTGGTCGCAGAAGTACATGGACCTGGTGCTGTTCGGCTGGCAGGTGCCGGTGACCTGGCTGCAGGCGGTGGATGCGGTGGTGAGCACCGCCACGATGGCCGGCTCGATCGCTTTCTGGCGCTGGTGGGCCACGCGCCGCACCGAGCCCGACGAACTGATGAAGATGGGCCTGGGCACCTTGCTGTGCGCCGGCGGCCCGGCGCTGCTGATCATCGCGGCGTGGCTGATCGACACCACGCACGAGCGCGTGAGCTTCGCGTGGACGCTCGGCTACACCGTGCTCAACGACCTCGGCTTCGCCAACGTGCTGCCGGTGGGGCTGGCGCTGTATTCGCGCGCGGCGCCGCAGCGGCTGGAAGGGCTGATGGTCGGCACCTACTACCTGCACCTGTTCATCGCCAACACCTTCGTCGGCTGGCTGGCGGGCTTTCTGGAGACGATGCCCGGCATGTGGTTCTGGGGCCTGCACGCGGCGATCGTGACCGGTGCCGGCGTGCTGCTGCTGTTGTGTCGCGCGGTGTTCGGCCGGCTATTGGCGCCCGACGCGGACGCCGCCGCATGACATGACCATGCCGCTCGCGGCCGTGGTGCAGGCGTCACAACGCGCGGCGCAGACCGGCAGCCGCATCGCCAAGCGCGACGCCCTTGCCGCCTGCCTGCGCACTGCCGCGCCCGACGAGGTGGCGATCGCCGTGGCCTTCCTCTGCGGCGACACGCTGCAGGGCCGCATCGGCATCGGCTTCGCCACGCTGGCCCCTCTGCGCGGCGCACCCGCGGCACAGGCCACGCTCGGCCTGCGCGAGGTGGACGCCGCGCTGCAGCGCATCGCCACCACCAGCGGCAAGGGCTCCGCGGCCGAGCGCGCCACACAGCTGCGTGCGTTGTTCGAGCGCGCCACCGCCGAGGAACAGGACTTCCTGCTGCGCCTGCTGCTGGGCGAGCTGCGCCAGGGCGCACTCGAAGGCGTGATGCTGGACGCGATCGCGGCGGCGGCCGGCCTGCCGCTGGCCGACCTGCGTCGCGCGGCGATGCTCGCGGGCAGCCTGCCCGAGGTGGCGCGCGTGGCGCTCACCGAAGGCGCAGCCGGTCTCGCGCGCTATACGGTGGCGCTGCACCGGCCGGTGCAGCCGATGCTGGCGCAGCCGGCCCCCGATGTGGCCGATGCGCTGGCGCGGCTGGGCACGGCCGCGTTCGAGTGGAAGGTGGACGGCGCGCGCGTGCAGGTGCACAAGGCCGGCGAGCGCATTGCCGTGTACACGCGCAACCTCAACGAGGTGACCGAGTCGGTGCCGGAGATCGTGGAGGCGCTGCAGGCGCTGCCGGCGGCCGAGCTGATCCTGGACGGCGAGGCGATCGCGCTGGCGCCCGACGGCGCGCCGCTGCCGTTCCAGACCACGATGCGCCGCTTCGGCCGCAAGCTCGACGTGGCGCGGCTGCGCTCCGAGCTGCCGCTCGCCGTGTTCTTCTTCGACTGCCTGCAGCGCGACGGCCAGGCATTGCTCGACCACCCGGCCCACCAGCGCTTCGACGCGCTCGCTGCCGCGCTGCCCGCGCCGCTGCGCATCCCGCGCCTGCTGACGGCCGACCTCGCTGCCGCCGAGGCCTTCTATGCCGACGCGCTGGCGCGCGGCCACGAAGGCGTGATGGCGAAGGCGCTGGACGCGCCCTACGAAGCGGGCAGCCGCGGCGCGAGCTGGCTCAAGATCAAGCGCGTGCACACGCTGGACCTCGTGGTGCTGGCCGCCGAATGGGGCCACGGGCGTCGGCGCGGCTGGCTCTCCAACCTGCATCTGGGCGCACGCGATGCGGCGGGCGGCTGGGTGATGCTGGGCAAGACCTTCAAGGGCATGACCGACGCGCTGCTCGAATGGCAGACGCACGAGCTGCTGGCGCGCGAGACGCGCCGCGAAGGCCACGTCGTGCACGTGCGGCCGGAGCTGGTGGTGGAGATCGCCTTCAACGACCTGCAGGCCAGCCCGCACTACCCCGGCGGGCTGGCGCTGCGCTTCGCGCGCGTGAAGGGCTACCGGCCCGACAAGCCGCCCGAGCAGGCCGACACGATCGACACCGTGCGCGCGCTGTACGCGGCACAGGCGGCGCGCCCGGCCTGATCGCGCTGCGCCGTCACAGGGCGGGCGCCAGTTCCAGCAGCTGCGACAAGCGGTCCGCGCGCGCTGCGCCGAGCTGCTGCCGCACCTGCACCAGTGCGGCCTGGAAGGCCGGCGGCGGCGCCTTGCGCGCCATGTCGGCCAGCACCCGCGCCAGCTCGGGCAGACTCAGGCCCTGCGCCATCCAGCCGATGGCCTCCATCATCGACGCGGGCTCCACGCTGGCCAACAGGCGCTCGTGCACGGCCTCGAGCTCGGCGTCGCTGTACAGCGACCACAGCAGCGCGTTGTTCTGCGTTTCCTCCACGTGCATGTGCTCCAGGTTCTCCGCCACGAACCTGGCGAGGTCGAGGTACAGGCGGTGCGCGAGCGCCTCGCGCTGTGCGGCTGCCGCAGCGCCCAGTGCGGCCACCTGCTCGCGCAGGGCCTGCAGCGCGTCGAGGTGGCCCACGTGGTCGTCGGCGGTACGGCGTGCCGCGCCGGGGCGGCGCGCCTCGAGCGCGGTGTGCACGTGCTCGTTCTCGTGCTTCACGTGGGCGGCCATGAACCCGAGCAGGCGTTCGGCCTGCAGCAGCGTGTCGTGCAGGTCGGCCTGATCGTCGGGGTCCAGGCGGCCCAGGCGCAGCACGGCGTCGAACATGGCGGCGCGCAGGCCCTTGTGCATGTGGCGGTACGTGTCGTGCCGCGCGGCGGTGGGCGTGATGTTCATCGGGATCTCCGGTGCAGATGCCATCGTGTGGCGGTGTCGGCAGTGTTGCGATGCGCCGCGCACGACGCATCGGCCGAAGGAGCCATCGGCCCCGCGCCGCGGAGCCAATACGCGGGCTACAGCGCGGCGATGGCCTTGCGGTCTTCGTCGGTGAGCCCGCTGCCGTCGGTGATGTGCCACAGCGCGTTCTGCACATTGATGTCGAACACCAGCGGCAAGGGCTTGTCCTGCAGCAGCGTGAGCAGCTCGCGCACGGCGGGGTCGTCGGTGACCGGGCCCTGGTTGTAGGTGTTCTGCCCGCCCTCGGTGGGCGAGCGGCCTTCGTTCAGGCAGTACAGGTACAGCGGCACGTAGAACACCGGCGTGTTGGCCGGCACCTCGATCTGCGCGCTGTGCAGCAGCACGCCGTTCTGGTGCACCTCGTCGTCCGACACGTAGATCAGGCCCGGCGGCAGCACGACGGTGATCGGCAGCGCGGTGTTATTGCCGAACCCGAGACACAGGCGCACCAGGCCGCCGTTGCCGGCTTTCGGCTTGTCCTTCTGCTCGGGTGGCACGCAGAACGGGTCGTCGCCCTTGATCGGCTTTTGCAGTTGCAGGCCGGCGGGCAGCTGCAAAGGCGTGCCGGTGGGCGCGGCGGTGGAGCTGCCCATGCCGGCACGCGTGCCGGTGGAGCCACCGCTGCCGGTGGAATCAGGGGTACCTGTGGGGCCGCCGGCGGCAGCAGGGTCGGCCGATCCGCCTCCGCCACAGGCGGCAAGCGCGATCGCGAGCACGCAGGCGGCCAGCGGCCGCAGGGTCGAGGTGATGTTCATGGGGGTGTGTGCAACAGGCGCTGTGATGAAAGGCGGCAGTCTCTCGGCCACCCTCTGCCGCCGCATCACCCATGAGAGCCAGCGCGCGTCACCACGACGGGCCATCGGCCATGGCTCCTGCGCCCACGCACCGCGGCCAGACGCGGTAAGGTGCACGCCTGCCCGCCCTGGAGACCCGCGCATGACCGATCCCGCTGCCTACACGCCGCCCAGCGTATGGACCTGGAACAAGGACAACGGTGGCCGCTTCGCCAGCATCAACCGGCCGGTGGCAGGTGCCACGCACGACAAGGCGCTGCCCGTCGGACGCCACCCGCTGCAGCTGTATTCGCTGGCCACGCCCAATGGCGTGAAGGTGACCGTGATGCTCGAGGAGCTGCTGGCGCTGGGCCACGCGGGCGCCGAGTACGACGCCTGGCTGGTCCGCATCAACGAGGGCGAGCAGTTCGGCAGCGGCTTCGTGGCGGTGAACCCGAACTCCAAGATCCCGGCGTTGCTGGACCGCAGCGGGCCGCAGCCGGTGCGGGTGTTCGAATCAGGCGCGATCCTGCTGTACCTGGCCGAGAAGTTCGGCGGCGCCTTTCTGCCGCGCAGCACCGCGCAGCGCGCCGAGTGCCTGTCGTGGCTGTTCTGGCAGATGGGCAGCGCGCCCTTCCTCGGCGGCGGCTTCGGCCACTTCTATGCCTATGCGCCGAGCAAGATCGAATACGCGATCGACCGCTATGCGATGGAGGTCAAGCGCCAGCTCGACGTGCTGAACCAGCGCCTGGCCGACAACGAATACCTGGCCGGCAGCGACTACACCGTGGCCGACATCGCCACCTGGCCCTGGTACGGCGCGCTGGCCAAGGGCCAGCTCTACGAGGCCGGCGAGTTCCTGCAGGTGCACACCTATGAGCACGTGGTGCGCTGGGCCGACCAGATCGCGCAGCGCCCGGCCGTGCAGCGCGGGCGCAAGGTCAACCGCACCTGGGGCCAGCCCGACAGCCAGCTGCCCGAGCGGCACGACGCCGGCGACTTCGACCGCCTCACGCAACAACCGCAGAGCGCCACATGACCATCACCCTTTACGACTGCGCCACCGCGCCCAGCCCGCGCCGCGCGCGCATTCTGCTGGCCGAAAAGGGCGTGCCGCACAACACCGTGCAGGTGGACCTGCGCAACGGCGAGCACCTGGGCCCGGCCTATTGCGCGCTGAACCCGCAGTGCACGGTGCCCGCGCTGCGCACCGACGATGGCCTGATGCTGACCGACAACGCCGCCATCTCCGCCTACCTCGAAGCGCGCTACCCCGAGCCGCCGCTGCTGGGCCGCACGCCCGCCGAGAAGGCCGAGATTGCCAGCTGGCAATGGCGCGTCGAGTTCGAAGGCCTGCTGGCGATTGCCGAGGCGCTGCGCAACAGCGCACCCGCGATGGCCAACCGCGCGTTGCCCGGGCCGGTGGACTACGCGCAGATCCCCGAGCTGGCTCAGCGCGGGCTGGTGCGCACGCAGCACTTCTTTGCCATGCTCGATGCGCACCTGGCGGGGCGAGCGTTCATCGCCACCGATCGCTTCAGCGTCGCGGACATCACCGCGGTGGTGGCGGTGGACTTTGCGCGCGTGGTGAAGGTGAAACCGGGCGAGCAGCATCCGCACCTGCTGCGCTGGCGCGCGGCAATGGGCCAACGGCCGTCGATCGCGGCATGAACGGTTGGCGCGCAGTCGCCGTGCCGGCGGCCACGGCCCCTTGACGGACCCTCACTCCAGCGCCACGCCCACCCCGCGCTTCACCGCCTCCAGCACCACCTGGGTGGTGAAGCTGCGCACGTTGTCGTCGTGCAGCAGGCAGGCCTCGCAGAACGCGTCGTAGGCGGCCAGGTCGGGCACCAGCACGATCAACACGAAGTCGCGTTCGCCGGTCACGCCGTAGCACTGCTGCACCTCGGCACGCGCGGCGAGCTTGTCGCTGAAGGCACGGCTGGCGCGCGCGGATTCGTCCACCAGGGGTGGCCGTGTGCAGCGAGGGCGCCGACGGCGGGCGCCGACGAGCCGGTGGTCGCCCAAGGCATGCACCTCGCGTTCGCGGCCGCCTCGCGTGACCAGGTGCGGCAGATGCATCAGGCCGCATTGGGCGTTGGGGCGCGTGACATCTTCACGCCGCGCCTGCGGCCCGACATCAGCGACACCTATTTCGGCGCGATGTTCCATGACCTCGACGGCCATCGCATCGAGGTGAAGACCGACTCGGATTGAGCGCCGCGCGTCAGCCCTTGTCCGGCTGCGTGGGGGGGAAAAGATCCCACAGCTCGCTCATGCCGGTGTCGCTCATCTCGGTCACCTCGACGCCCTGCGCGAAATCCTGCACAGGTTGCCAGGGGCGTTGGCCGGCGGGCGTGCCGTTGGCGGGCTTGGACAGCGGCTGCTTGGCGCTCGGGGGAAGGGCAGGTTTGTTCATGCCAGGGCTCCACGCATTGAATGCCCTGTCTATGCAAGTTGAGGACCACGCTGCGGCTGACACGATGTGTCACACCCTCGGCAGCCGGCCTTGCGGACGGCCACCGAGGGTGCCTCGGGGTCAGGAGCTCAAACGATCACACGCTCGGGATGTACCAGCCACCGTCGTCGTCGGGTGGCGGCGGATGCAGGATGTCCCACTCCTTCTGGACCCTGTCCGCCAGTTGCTTCAACGCGCCGTTGTCCCCGTACGTGCGACCGAGCGCGGCCTCCAGATCCTGGTTCAGCGCCCCGGTGTACTTTTCCATGTAGTTCGGGTCGGTAGGACTGAGGTTGTTGACGATGTCATGCACGGCGGGCGCATTGGCCGGGCTGCCCTTCCAGAACGTGTTGGTCCAGGTCTGCGCCAGGTACGACATGTCCGCGAAGTCACCGGTGTTCAGCGCCTGCATCGTCGCCCTGGCCTCGGACGTGGCGCTGATCAGGCCCACCCCCTTGAGCAGCGCGGGCCCGGCCCATGCCGTGGCGTTCACCACCGTGAGCACACCGTTCAGCAGCTGGTTGATCAGGTCGGCGTTCTCGTTCTTCTTGACGATGTCGAAGCCCTGCAGGTACTGGTTGGCCTTGTCGCCCAACCGGTTCGCATAGCTGATCATCTGCGAGTCGAGGTTCGTGCTCGCCGACTGCAGACCCTCCTGTGCCGCCTTGTAGCTCGGACCGAACATCGAGTCCTTGATGTAGGGCGCCACGTCGGTGTCGTAGTTCAGGCCTTGGGCGGTCGCCGCGGTCTTGATGTCGTTCACCAGGCCGGTGATGCTGGTCGCATCCGCGTTGGCGGCCGTCGTGAACCCGTTGATGGCGGTGGTGTCCGCCTTCGTCTCGTTCTGGAACTCGATCGCCGTGCTGATGTACTTGTTCATGTCCGCGGTGCCCGCGTCCACGTTCGAGAAATCCTGCGCGGAGAGCGATGCGGCGGCGGACTCGAGCTTCGAGGACATGTCCTGCTTGTACTGCGTGATGCCAAGGAACTTGCCCTGGATCGTGGAGTCGTTCAGGAAGTCCTGGGCCTTGGGGGAGGCACCCGGGATCACGACGTACTTGATGCTCGCGTTCGACGTGCTCGGCGCATTGCCAGGCCCGGGCGTCGTGGGCGGCGGCGTCGTGGAGGGCGACGGCGTGGTCGATGGCACGGTCACCACGTCCTTTGACACGCCGATCATCGTGTTCTGCAGGTCGGCCGGCGTCACCGTGGACGGTGTCAAGTCCTTCAAGGACAAGGTCGTCGTGGTCGGCGAAGGCGTGGTCGAAGGCGTCGGCGTGACGGCCAGCTTCGACACTCCCTTTGTGGTCGCGGGAGGAGGAGGAGGCGGCGGCGGCGGCGGCGGTGGCGGCGGTGGCGGAGGCGGCGTTTTCGTCGTCGTCGGCGGCGGCTTGGGCGTGACTTTAGTGTTTGCCATGTCAATTCACCTTTCTATGGATCGCCGGCACAGCGCCGGCCCTGCTTTGCGCCGTCTTGGCGCTTGCACCCCTGCGGCTCTTTCGGCCGCGTGGGTGCCTACCCAACGCGCGCGTATCAGACGCTGGGGATGTACCAACCACCGTCGTCATCCGGCGGCGGCGGGGTCAAGTCCTTCTGGGTCTGGATGACCTTGTCGTAGAGCTTGCCGATGGCGCCGTTGGGTCCGAACGCGGCGTCGAAGGTGTTGCCCAGGTCGGTCTGCAGCGAGGTCTGCAGCTGATCCATGGATGCCAGCGGGTTCGTGTCGACGAGGTTCTTCAACACCGGGGTCAGGCTGCTGGTGGCGTTTTGCTTCCAGAAGTCGTTGGCCACGGTCTGTGCCCAGGCGTCGAGGTGGAAGTAGTTGTTCGAATTGAACTTGCCCCAGGCCTCCGACAGATCCTTCACCGCCAGGTAAGGTGAGAACGCGCGGGTGACGGCGAGGTACGCATAACCCGTGCGGAACACGTTGCCACCCAGCGTGTTGAGCAGGGTGTCGATGTCGTTCAGCTTGGCGTTCTTCTTGACGAGGTCGAAGCCCTGCAGGAAGTTGTTGGCCTGCGTGACCAGCTTGGAGGTGTAGCTGGTGGCCTGCAACATCAGGTTGGCCTGCGAGGTGGCCGCACCGTGCACGGCCGCCTGCAGCACCGAGCCCTGGGGCGCCTTGTCCAGGAAGGGCTCGATGTCCGTCGAGTAGTTCAACCCGCGCGACGCCGCGTAGTCCTTCACTTGCGTCCACAGGCTGTTGGCTCCGTCCTGCGCCGCCTTGTAGCCGGAGACGAGCGAGCCGATGTTGTTCTGGTCGGTGCTGACCTCGTTGAGGAACTCCGTGGCCTTGGCGTTATAGGAACCGACGTCGCCGTTGGTGGGATCGGCCTTGACGAGGAAGTCCTGCGCGCTGAACGATGCGGCGGCACCGTCCATCTCCTGCTGCATCGTGAGGTTGTAGCTCGCGATGCCTTGGATCAGGCCTGTGAACTTGTCGTCGTTGAAGAAGTCGTTGGCGGGTCGGCTGGCGCCCGGCACGGTGACGTAGCCGGTGCCGGGGGTGCCCGAGGCGGGAGGAGAGCCTGGAGGCGGTGTGCCGGTCGTAGACGGCGTCACCACGTCCTTTGACACGCCGATCATCGTGTTCTGCAGGTCGGCCGGCGTCACCGTGGACGGTGTCAAGTCCTTCAAGGACAAGGTCGTCGTGGTCGGCGAAGGCGTTCCCGAAGGCGTCGGCGTGGTCGAAGGCGTCGGCGTGGTCGAAGGCGTCGCGCCGGGCGTGACGGCCAGCTTCGACACTCCCTTGGTGCTCGCCGGAGGAGGAGGCGGCGGCGGCGGAGGTGGGGGCGGCGGTGGCGGAGGCGGAGGCGGCGGCGGCGCCTTGGGAGCGGGAGCCGGCGTGCGCTTGTTGTTGCTGACGGAAGGTGCGGCCATGGTTTCACCTCTTTGAGTGGAAGCGCAGGTCTTGACGGCCTGCACGTACATGGATGGCGACCTGCCCTTCTCTACAGCAGGGCCGGCATCATCCGCGATGAGACAAGCTTCGATCTGGCGCGTTTCTGGTCCACATCCGCAAATACCCTCCCCCGACTTTTTGACGCACGCGAAGAGATGCAACGCGGGCGTCGAAGCGCTCGCCACTCACCCGAGGGATTCGCTTGCTTGACAACAGTTGGAGCGGCTCTCCATCCTGTTAAGCACTATGAGCAAGCATTCAGCCGACGACGTCCAGGTCCACGACAACCTCGTTCCCGAAGCGTTGCAACGTGACCTGACCTACATGGTGTCCAAGCCGATCTGGAAGTACGGCTGGCGCTCGAACAAGCACAACGACCGCTTCTGCTTCTGGAACGCGCACTTCGGGGGCAAGGGCTCCGAGTCGCGCGAGTCCTGTGAGGAGGAGCTGATGCAGGCCGAGGGCGCAGCGCGTGCGTTTTATCGCCTGTGGGCGGTACTGAAAGAAGGACCATTGAAGGGCCACGTTCCGCTTCGCGCCTATGCCAACGCGCACACCTACGGCGTGGAGGGCTACGTGCACCGGGACACCGACGATCCCGACAACTACTTCTCCACGCTGTACTACGCACACCCCAAGTGGCAACCCAACTGGTCGGGCGAGACGGTGTTCTTCGACGAGGACCAACGCACGATCGTGAAGTCGGTGTATCCGCATCCCGGGCGCGTGGTCACGTTCCCCGGCTACATGCTGCATCGCGCCCATGCACCCTCGCGCGAATGCCCCGACCTGCGCGTCTCGCTGGTGCTCAAGACACTGCGGGTCTCGACATGAGCCACACCCATACCCCCGATCGCTACGCCGCGTTTCTTGCCGAGGTGGGCGCCTGCGATACCGGCCACACCGGACGCAGCCTGTTCGACCACCTGCAAGGCACGTGCGAGCTGCTGCAAGCATGGCGCGCCGACGAGGACGTGGCCGTCGCCGGCCTGTTCCACAGCATCTACGGCACCACTGCGTTCAAGAAGCAGCTGCTGCTGGCTTCACAGGACCGGCCGCGCCTGCGCGAGCTCATCGGGGTGCGCGCAGAAGCGCTGGTGCATCTGTTCAGCGCGGAGCTGCGTCCGGCGGCCTTTGCGCGGCGGGGCGGCTTTCCGGCGGGATACGTCGATGCGTTGCAGTCAGCCGGTGTCGAACCGGCCGATGCTGCGCAGATGATGCAAGCATTGGTCGAGATCGAATGCGCGAACCTGGTCGAGCAATCGGCGTATCACGGCAGCGGGTTCCAGCACTGCCTCGACAGCGCGCGCCGGCAAAGGCAGCTCGTGCTGCGCGAGCCGGTGGCCGCAGCGTTGCCGCCCGCCCCTGCTGCCTAGCGACTGAGCCAGCAGCCGAGCTTCGAGCGACCGCTCAGGCGCGCGGGCGCGGCGCCTGCAAGGCCTCTTCCAGCGTGGCAAGGCAGGCGCGCTGCGCTTCGTCGCGCGGCCCTTCGCGCCATGCGAGCAGCGCTTCGACGGGGCGAACAATGCCCTGCAACGACTGCACCGAGACCAGCAGCGGCCCGGCGATGGACTGCACCATGCTGCGCGGCAGCACCGCCACGCCCGCGCCGCCGGCCACGCAGGCCATCAAGGTGTACAGGCTGCGCACCAGCATCGGCGGCTCGGGCGAGGTGCTGCCTATCCATTGCTGCATCTGATAAACGTCGGGCCAGCCGTCGGCCAGCGCGATCAGGCGGGCGTGGCGCAGCTCTCCGCTGCTGCCCAGGTTCGGCGAGCCGAGCGGCGCCAGCGCGACCAGCGGCTCGCGCAGCACACAGCTGCTGTGCAGGCGCGTGTCAGAGGCGCCGGGGCCAGGCAACAGCGCCGCATCGAGACGCCCATCGATCAGTTGCTCGGTGAGCATGTCGGCGCGGCCTGGCTGCAATTCGAGGCCGACCTCGGGGAAGCGCTGTCGAACGCTGAGCAAGGCCGCCGGCAGCGCGACGCCGGCCACGCCCTCGACGAAGCCAAGTCGAAGGCGCGCACCGGTGCCGCGATGCGACACCGCCCCGCGCGCCTCGCTGGCCAGCGCGAGCAGACGCTGCGCATACGGCAGCAGGGCCTCGCCGGTGGGCGTAAGGCGCAGCCCGCGCCCCTGGCGCTCGAACAGCGCCACGCCGACCGCACTTTCGAGCTTGTGGATGCGCGCCGAGACGTTCGACTGCGCGCGCTTCAACTCGCGCGCCGCGCGCGTGACGCCACGGCAGCGCACCACGGCGTCGAACACATGCAGGTCAGCGAGCTCCACGGCCATGCCCCCGATCACTCATGGATCGATTCTGGGGCTCGTGCGGCCGAAGGATTGCCAGTTCGCGGGCCGCTCAACCACCGGCTTGACTGCGATCGAACACCGAATCCCGAAGCTTTGACTGGCCATCGGCCCGACAACCCGAGGCGGCCTTTTATTCCACAAGGTGTGAACAAATCCACCAACTCCGGACAACCCAAAGGGCCGCAACCGGCACCTACGGAGGCAGATCGGTAACAGAGCGTGTCCCACGGCTCGCCCGCCTGCAGGAGTGCAATCACGATGGAACCGAACGCAAATCTCAAGCCCCGCGTCGACGACCGCATGCTGGCGCACCTGCACGTCGTGGCGATGCTTCCATGGGTGGCCAACGGCAGCGCCAGTGCAGAGCAGCACCGGCAGGTGGCTGAACACCTGGCGCATTGCGAGCACTGCCGCGGCCTCGATCTGGCGCAGCACACGCAGGCCGCAGCGGTGGTGCCAGCGGATGCGGCGGTGCACGCTGCACCCTCGACGCCGGTACGGCGCCGGCGCACGGTATCGCGCGCGGTGTTGGCCATGCTCTCCGTCCAGGCGCTGGCGATCGGCGCGTTCAGTCTGCACCACGACGCTGATGGCGCTGGCGGTGGCGCGAGCTATCGCACGCTGAGCCAGGGCAACGCGCGCCCGGGCGAGGCGACGCTGCGCGTGCTTCCTGCGCCGCAGATGACGATGGCGCGCTGGACCGCGCTGCTCGCTGCACTGGACCTGCAGGTCGTCGAAGGCCCGAATGCATCGGGCGCATTCGCGCTCGCGTCGATGCCTGCCGCCACCGCATCAACGGAGCAGCAGCTGCAAACGCTGCGCCAGTCCGACGCCATCCGCCTGGCGGAGCCCATCACTCACCCCTGGTGAAGCGGCGACCTCGTTCGCCCTTACCCCCTCACCCCTCGGAGACCACCATGTACCTGCGCCTGTTGATCACGATGTGGATTGCGCTTGCCAGCGCGTGTGCGCACGCCGATGCCTTGCACGGCAGCGGCTCCACCTTTGCTGCCGACCTCTACGACTCCTGGTCCCATCGCCTGAAAGGGACCAAGGTCGAGCTCGCGTATGACGCCGTCGGCTCCTCGGCCGGCGTGAAGCACGTGGTCGCACGCGACGTCGACTTCGGCGCATCGGACCGCCCGCTGGGCCGGCATGAACTCGACGCCAGCGGGCTGGCGCAGTTCCCCACTGCCGTGGGCGCGGTGGTCGTCAGCGTCAACCTTCCGGGCATCCGGCCCGATCAGCTCACGCTCAACGGCCCGCTGCTGGCCGCGCTGTACCTCGGCAAGATCCACAGCTGGAACGACGCCGAGATCGCCGCGTTGAACCCGGGCCTGAAGCTGCCCGCCGTGCCCGTGGTGCCTGTCATCCGGGCGCCGGGCTCGGGCACCTCGTTCGCGCTCACGTCGTACCTCAGCAAGGTGTCCGAGCCGTTCCGCACGCGCGTCGGCCCCACCTCGGACATGCACGCACCGCAAGCCCGCGTGGCGCAGACCAACCAGGATGCGGCCAAGGCGGTGGAGGGCATCCCCGGTGCCATCGGCTACTTCGACTTCTCGTATGCGCTGGCGCAGCACGTGCGCTCCGTGGCGCTGGTCAACCGCTGGGGCGCCACCGTCAACGCATCGGAGCAGTCCGTGCAGGACGCGCTGCGCCTGGCCGACTGGGACCGGCTGATCATCGACCAGAACCCGACCTTCGCGATCGACCTCACCGACGCCGAGTGCCCCACCTGCTGGCCCATCTCCACGCTCACCTACGTGCTCGTACCGACCACCGGCTCGGCCGCCAGCACCGAACGCGTGCTGCGCTTCTTCCAGTCGGCGCTGGACGAGGGCGACCCGGCTGCCAAGGATGCCGGCTACGTGCCCTTGCCCAATGGCGCCAAGTGGCGCGTGAAGATCGCGATGCGCAAGTGGGTGGAAGAGCTGGCGCGCCACAAGCAGCCGCAAACCACCGCGCGTCTTTCGTCCTGATGGCAGACTGCACGCCTTTTTTCAGATCGGCGCCGAAATGGACCGGGGAGAGAGGGACGTGGACTACCAGAGCGTGCTCGAGGACATACAGCAGGCCGTGCAGGCACGGCGCGGCCAAGGCGAAGTGGCGCACTACATCCCCGAGCTGGCGTCGGTGCCTGCCGACCAGTTCGGCATGTCGATCGTCACGCTCGATGGGCAGGTGCATTCGGTAGGCCAGGCGCGGCAGCCGTTTTCGATCCAGAGCATCTCCAAGCTGTTCGCATTGGTGCTGGCCCTGCAATCCGAAGGCGATGCGCTGTGGAACCGCGTGGGCCGCGAGCCCTCGGGCACGCCGTTCAACTCGCTGGTGCAGCTGGAGCACGAGGAAGGCCGGCCGCGCAACCCGTTCATCAACGCCGGCGCACTGGTCGTGACCGACGCCTTGTGCACCCGCTTCGCGATTCCGGAAAACGCGGTGTCGGAATTCCTGGGCCGGCTCCTCGGCGCGCCGCCGGCACGCTTCGATCCTCGGGTCGCACGTTCGGAGCGCACGCACAGCGAGCGCAACGCCGCGATGGCGTATTTCATGAAGAGCTTCGGCAACCTGCACAACCCGGTCGATACGGTGCTGGACGCGTACTGCCGCCACTGTGCGATCGAAATGCATTGCGAGGACCTGGCGCGCGCGGTGCTGTTCCTGGCCAATGGCGGGCGCGTGCCCTTCAGCGGTGAGCAGGTGCTGGGCAGCAGCATGACGAAGCGGCTCAACGCCTTGATGCTGACCTGCGGCACCTACGACGCGGCCGGCGACTTCGCGTTTCGCGTGGGGCTGCCGGCCAAGAGCGGCGTCGGCGGCGGCATCGTGGCCGTGATGCCCAACGAATGCGGCATCTGCGTGTGGTCGCCGCGGCTGGACGAAAACGGCAACTCGCTCGCGGGATCGCTGGCACTGGAGCTTTTGACCACCAAGACGGGGCGCTCGATCTTCTGACCGGTGCTGCTCGCGGCGCACTTGCCGTGAGTGCCCTTGCAGGCGGTACGCGGTCATAGGGCTTGCCCCGATGGGTACCTCCGTGGCCGGACTTCAACACTGGCCTCATCAACGCAACCGGGGACCGACGGTTCTTCCAAGATGGCACGAGCGGGCAGCGCGCGAATCGACATCGCCTTCAAGGCGGGCCTGCTGGCCGCCGCCTGCGCGATGTGCGGCGCTGCGCCGGCGCAGCCGGTGGCGCCCGGCCTCGTGGTGCCGAAGGCGCCCGCCGCCTTCGGCCGCGTCACGCCGCCGGCCGAAGCCGCGCCATCCACTCCCGCGGCCCCCGCACCCGCGGCCCACGGTGCCGGCGCGCTGCAGGTCACGCTGGGCGCCATCGCCGCCGATGGCGCGTTCGACGAACTGAAGGATGCGCTCGACACGCTCTGGTCGCACTTGCGCGGTCGCGCGGTCACGCTGGCCGAGATCCAGCAGGCGATCGACGCCTACCAGCAGGCCTACGAGGCGCGCGGCTATCTGCTGGCGCGCGTGATCACGCCACCGCAAGCCTTGCACAACGGCGGCGTGCTGAAGCTCGTGGTGATCGACGGCTTCGTCGAGTCGGTGGAAACCGGCGGCCTGCCGGAGCGGCTGCGCGCCCCGGTGGCCGACCGCCTGGCGCCGATCGTCGGCGTCAAGCACCTGCAGTCCGGCACGCTGGAGCGCCAGCTGATGCTGCTGGCCAACCTGCCGGGCGTGCACATGCACAGCGCGCTGGCGCGCGGCACGCAGCGCGGCGGCGTGCGCCTGATCGTCGACGGGCTCTACGACACCACGCTCGGCTCGCTGCAGCTCGACAACCGGCTGCCGCGCACGCTGGGCACCTGGGAGGGCAACGTGTCGCTGGAGGTGAACCAGGCGCTGGGCTTCGGCGAAAAGCTGTACGCCACGGCGGTGAGCTCGCTGCCGCCGGGCTCCGGCCGCGCCTCGGTCCACACGCTCCTGGCGGGCGCCGCGCTGCCGCTGGGCATCGACGGCTTCATCGCCAACGTGGAGCTCACCGATTCGCGCAGCCGTCAGGCGGCGCAGCCCGAAGTGCCCGCCACGCTCGGTCACTTCCGGCGCACGGCCTTGCGCGCCAGCTACCCCTGGGAGCTGAACCGCCACCTGCGCTGGGACCTGCGCGCCAGCCTGGAGCGCGTCGAGCAATCGATGCTTGCGCCCGACTTCGACCTGGTGCTCAACCGCGATGCGTATCGCGTGGTGCGCCTGGGCTCCGAGCTCGGCCTGCTGCAGCCGGACGGCTCGAGCTACCAGGCCGCGGCCTTCTTCTCGCACGGCATCAGCGGGCGCGACGAGGCCGACGTGCGGGCCTCCGGCGTGCCGCTGTCGCGCATCGGCGCGTCGTCGCGCCTGAGCAAGTTCGACTTCAGCCTGCAGTGGTCGCGCCCGCTCGGCGCCGGCCTGCAGGCCAGCGTGGTGGCGCATGGGCAGTTCGCGGGCGGCAAGCCCTTGATGAAGTCGGAGCAGCTGCCGCTGGAAGGTGGTGCGGACATCCTGTCGTTCCCTGAAGGCAGCTTCGCGGTGGACAGCGGCGCCGCCGCCCGCGCCGAGCTGGACCGCTTCTTCATCACGCCGATCGGGCCGGTCACCGGCGGGCTGTTCGCCGCCTTCGGCGCCGGCAGGGTGGCGCAGCCTTCGGCGGTGGAAAAGGCCAGCGTGCATGCGGCCTCGTTCGGCGTGTCGCTCGGCAGCGCTCCCGGCGATTCGCCCGGGCCCTGGAAAACCTACTTCCACGTCGACGCCGCACTGCGTGGATCGAACGACACGCGCGCCGGCAAAGGCTTGGCGCTCATCGCGACGATCGGAGTGAAATGGTGAACCCACGACGCTGCTCATTTCGCCCCGGCGCGGTCGCGCTGGGCGTGTTCATGCTGCTCGGCACTCGCGCCGCGGGGGCCGCGGGCGCGTTGCCGGGCGGTGCGCAGGTGGTGGCGGGCCAGGCCAGCGTGTCGTCACCGGCCGCGGGTTCGCTGGCCATCACGCAAACGTCGCCGCGCGCCATCATCGACTGGAACAGCTTCTCCATCGGAGCCGGCAACAGCGTGCGCTTCATGCAGCCCGGCACCAATGCGGCCGTGCTCAACCGCGTGCTCGGCAGCACGCAGAGCACGATCGCGGGCCAGTTGACCGGCAACGGGCAGGTGTTCCTCGTCAACCCGAACGGCATCGCGATCACGCGCAGCGGCTCGGTGGCGGTGGGCGGCGGCTTCGTCGCTTCCACGCTGTCGATCTCGAATGAGGACTTCCAGGCCGGCAGCCTGCGCTTCCGCGGCAACGGCGCATCCGCCGGCGTGTCGCAGGCGGGCAGCGTGCAGGCCGCGGCGGGCGGCACGGTGGCCCTGCTGGGCGGCTCGGTGTCCAACACCGGCACGGTGGTCGCGCCGATGGGCCGCATCATGATCGGCAGCGGCGAGCTCGCCACGATCGACCTGCAGGGCGACGGCATGCTGCAGGTGGCCGCCCCCAGCGCCTGCGCCACGGCCAGCTGCGAACACACCGCGGTCGCGGGCCGGCTGCAGGCCGAGGGCGGGCGCATCTGGGTCGATGCGGCCACGGCCCGGCAGGCCTGGCGCGACGTGGTGAACGTCTCCGGCGAGATGGACGTGTCCGGTGCACACGGCGGCGGCGAGATCCGCATCGGCGGCGACAGCGTGCAGGTGGGCGCCACGGCCACGCTGAGCGCCAACGCCACGCAGGCGGGCAACGGCGGCGTGATCAGCATCATGTCGGACACGCGCACCAGCTTCAGCGGGCTGATCAGCGCCTACGGCAGCGGCGACGGCCATGGCGGCTCGGCCGAAGTGTCCAGCCACGGGCTGCTGCAGTTCTCCGGGCTCGCCGACCTGCACGCCGCCCCCGGGCGCGCAGGCACGCTGCTGCTCGATCCGTTCGACGTGACCATCTCCACCGGGGCCGACACCGGCGCCTGCTGCACGGCCACCGCCAACAACACCGTCATCAACACCACCACGCTGGCCAACGCGCTGGCGAGTGCGAACGTGACGGTGTCCACCGGCGCCGCGGGCACGCAAAACGGCGACATCACGGTCGCCAATGCCGTGAGCTGGAACAGCGGCAACACGCTGACGCTGAGCGCCGCACGTGATGTCAACGTCAACGCGTCGATCTCGGGCACCGGCGGCCTGCAGGTCACGGCCGGCCGCAATATCGCGGTCAACAGCAACATCAGCGCCAACGGCGCGCCCTTGAACGTCGGCCTCACCGCTTCGGCGACGGGCGGCCAAATCTCGATCAACGCCGCGACGATCAACACCGGCGGCGGCAACTTCAGCGCGACGGCCGGGCAATCGACTGCGGGCAATGCGCTCGTGCTCACCGACGCCACCCTGGACGTCGGCAGCGGGACCGGCAACATCACGGTGTCCAGCGCCGAGGACGCCACCTTCGTGACGGGCGCCCTGCAGCTGCTGGCCAGCGGCGCCGGCTCGATCACGGTGAACAGCGCATCCAGCGGCGCGGCCTGGAGCGGCATCTTCTTCACCACCAACACCAGCTTGGCGAGCACCGGCACGGTGGTCGTGAACGGCAGCGACACGGGCGGCGGCACCGGCCTGTTCTGGCTCGGCAACGCGTCGATCAGCGCGGGCAGCGGCGCGCTGTCGCTGTCCGGCGTCTCCACCAGCGGCAAGGGCGTGTGGTTCAACGATGGCGGGGCCGTGACACTGACCGCCAACGGCGCACTCTCCATCGACGGCACGAGCGCGGGCTCCTGGGGGATCGGCCTGGGCACCAACGTGGCGCTGTCCACCACCGGCGACATCAGCCTGACAGGCACGTCCACCAACGCGGAGGGCCTCTGGCTGAACAGCGCCAACAGCGTCAGCGCCACCAACGGCACGCTCACGCTGTCGGGCAGCTCCACCAACGGCGACGGCACGTTCATCGACCTGGGCGTCAACACCTTCAGCCACAGCGGCAGCGGCTCGATCGCGCTCAGCGGCAGCAGCAGCGCGGCCACCGGGATCCTGCTCAACCCGTCGGTCTCGGTGGCCGCCAGCGGCGACGTCACGGTCACCGGCAGCTCCACCAACGGCAGCGGCGTGCTGCTGAACCCGGGCACGGCCTTGAGCGCGAGCAACGGCACGTTCAGCCTCTCGGGCAGCTCCACCAACTCTGATGGCGTGGACTTCCTTGCAGGCACCGTCAGCCTGGCGCAGTCCGGCAGCGGCACGCTGGCGATCACTGCCGCCAGCACCAACTTCGCGGGCACGGTGGTGGCCACCGGGGCGACGCTCGCGGCCACCGGCAATGTGTCGCTGTCCGGCACGTCGACCACCTGGACCGGCGTGCTGCTGAACGGGAGCGCCACGCTGAGTGCGAACAACGGCACGTTCGCCATCGCCGGCACGTCCGCACAGTGGGACGGCCTGGGCTTCAACCCCGGCACCTACACGCTCACGCAGTCCGGCAGCGGCGCGCTGTCGCTCAGCGGCACCAGCAACGCGCCCGGCGGCGCGATCGGCGCCAGCGCCGGGAAGAACGGCGTGGTGCTGGTGGGCACCGCGACGCTGAACGCCTCGGGCACCGTGCAGATCGCCGGCAGTTCGCTCACCGACAGCGGCGTGCAGTTCGATTCGGGCGCGTCGTTCAGCGCCAGCGGCACGGTGTCGCTCAACGGCACCAGCGCCAGCGCCGAAGGCCTGCAGCTGAGAGGCGGCAACGCCTTCACGCTCAGCGGTGGCAGCCTGCAGGTCGGCGGCACATCCTCCTCGGGCCCCGGCGTGTGGTTCTATAGCGGCACCAACGGCTTCAGCGCCGCCGCGGGCAGCACGCTCACCGTGTCCGGTGCGTCGACCACGGGCACGGGCCTGGGCGTGAGCAGCGGCGCGCTGCTGCGCGAGACGTCGGGCGACCTGCTGCTGGCCGCCAGCTCGGGCAGCGCGACGAGCCTGCAGATGACTGCGGGCAGCGCGGTGTCGAACCTCGGCAGCGGCACGCTGCACCTCGATGCCACCACCGGCATGGTGCTCGACGGCACGCTGTCGTCGCCCAGCGGCGCGTTGTGGCTGTCGGCGGGCGGCGCGGTCACGCAACCCTCGGGCAGCATCAGCGCGCCCGCGCTGCAGCTCACAGGCACCGGCAGCTACACGCTCGGCGCCGCCGCGAACCAGCTGCAGACGCTGGCGGCCAACACCGGCTCGCTGCTGGCGCACAGCACCACCGACCTGACGGTGGGCACCGTGCTGTCCACCTCCGGCGTCAGCACCACGGCGGCGACCACGCTGCTCAGCGACGGCAATCTCTCGATCGCCACGGGCGCGCAGGTCAGCGCCACGAACCCGGTGCTGTCGGCCGGGGCCAACTTCATCAACGGCGCAGGCGCTTCTGCCGTCACAGCCACCGCGGGCCGCTGGCTGATCTACGCCGCCGACCCTGCCACCAGCAGCTTCGGCGGCCTGGACAGCGGCAACACCGCGCTGTGGAACGCCACCTATGCCACGCTGCCGCCGGGCAGCGTGAGTGCAGCGGGCAACCGCTACGTGTTCGCGCTGCAGCCGGTGCTCACCTTCGCATCGACGGACGCGAGCAAGGTGTATGGCGACGACGCGAGCGGCGCGATCGCCGGCAACTTCGCGGTGTCGGGGCTGCACGCCGGGGTGGCAGGCGCCTTCCTCGCCGACACGGCGGCGTCGGCGTATGCCGGCTCGCCGTCCATCACGTCGGCGGGCGCCGCGCCGAGTGCCGGCGTGGGCGCATCGCCGTACGTCATTTCAGTGGCGCAGAACACCCTCTCGTCGGACGCCGGATACGCCATCGCCCTCGCCGCCACCGGCCGCCTCACCGTGCTGCCGCGATCGCTGACGATCACGGCGCGCGACAACAGCACGGTGTACGGCAACGCCCTGAACTTCAGCGGCACCGAGTTCAGCGCGAGCGGGCTCGTCAACGGCGACAGCGTGTCCGCGGTGCAGCTGGCCAGTGCCGGCGCCAGCGGGCAGGCGCATGTGGGCAGCTACTCTATCGTGCCCTCCGCGGCCAGCGGCCAAGGGCTGGCCAACTACGACATCGCGTATGCGAACGGCACGCTCAGCGTCACGCCGCGGCCGCTGCTGCTGCAGGCCGACGCGGTGCAGCGGCCCTACGGCCAGGCCAATCCGCCCCTCACCGGCACGCTGGTGGGCCTGGCCAACGGCGACACGCTGGCCGGCGTGGCGCAAGGGCGGCTCACCTGGAGCACGCCGGCCGGGCCTGACTCGCAGCCGGGTGTGTATGCGATCGAAGGAAGCGGCCTGAGCTTGACGAGCGCCGACTACAGCCTCGCACAGGCGGGCTCCAACGCCACGGCATTCAGCGTGACGGCGCGCGCCGCCGCGGTGCCGCCGTCGGCGCAGCGCGACGGGCCCACGCGGGTGTTCAGCGGCGACTCGCAGGCGTACTGCGTGCTGGGTCCGATGCTCACGCGCTCGGAGCAGACGCGGTGCAAGCTGGATTCGGACGTGGTGCGCATGCCCGAGTTGCAGGAGCAGGACGAGCAGCTGCCGTGAGCCGTGCGCGAGCGCCGGTTCAGGCGATCAGGCGCTGAATGCGCTGCTCCGACTCGGCGCCCGGTTCGAGCACACGTTCGTTCTGGCGCAGGAACTCGCACAGCGCCGGGAACTTGCGCACGGCCTCGTCGGTGCGCGCGTCGTTGCCGCTCTTGTACTCGCCCATCTGCAGCAACAGCTCGACCTGCAGGTACTGATGCCACAGGCTGCGTGCGGCATCCGCCGCCTGCAGCTGCGGCGCGCTGCGCAGCGAACTCTGCAGCCGGCTCAAGCTGTTGCCGATGTCGATGGACGGGTAGATGCCACGGCCGGAGACCTTGGCCGACAGGTACACGTGGCCGTCGAGCAGCGACTTCACCTCTTCGGCCACCGGATCGGGCAGGTTCTCGTCTTCCATCAGCACGGTGTACAGCGCGGAGATGCTGCCGGCGCGCGTGCGGCCGGGGCGCTCGAGCAGCTGCGGCAGGATCACGAAGAGCGAGGGGGGAAAGCCGCGCCGCGTGGGCGGCTCGCCCAGCGCCAGGCCCAGCTCGCGTTGCGCGCGCGCGAAGCGCGTGAGCGAATCCACCAGCAGCAACACGCGCCGGCCCTGATCACGAAAGTGCTCGGCCACCGAGGTGGCCACGAATGCGCATTTGATGCGCTCGAGGGCGCTGCGGTCCGAGGTGGCGGCCACGACGACCGAGCGCCGCATGCCCTCTTCACCGAGGTTGTGCTCGATGAAGTCGCGCACCTCGCGGCCGCGCTCGCCGATCAGGCCGATCACGATCACGTCGGCTTCGCAGCCCCGGGCCAGCATGCCCAGCAAGGTGGTCTTGCCGCTGCCGGCCGAGGCGAACACGCCCATGCGCTGGCCTTCGCCGAGCGGAATGAGCGTGTCGAGCGAGCGCACGCCGGTGAACAGCTGCTTGTCGATCGGCTTGCGGTCGAAAGGGTTGGGTACCTGCTGCGGCAGCGGCTGCACCGTGCAGGCGCCGGCGCTGCCGTGGATCACCTGGCCCAGCGGATCGATCACGCAGCCGAGCAGCCCGTCGCCCAAGGGAATGCGCAGCGGCCCACCGGTGCTGACCACGCGCGCGTCGCGGCCGAGCCCGTCGACGGCGCCGAACGGCATCACCAGCACGTCGTCCTCGGTGAAGCCCGCCACCTCGCCGAGGATCGGCGCCGGGTGGCGCGGCGAGTGGATGTGCACGATATGGCCCAGCGCCGCGCTGAGCCCGGACACGCGCAGGATCGGGCCCGCGATGCTGCGGATGCGCCCGACGCGCTCGAACACCTCGGCACGCCGAACCGCCTGCGCAGCATCGCGCAGCCGTCGCGCCCCGCGGGCGAGGATCTCGTCCGCGGAGGCGGCGGGGCCGGGGTTCACGCCTTCCATCGCGTCATGCCCCTGGGCCGCGGCCGCATCCATCACTTGATGTTCGCGATGATGGCCATGATGGTGTCATGGCACTTCTTCTGCAGGTTGGATGCTTCGGTCATCGCTTCCTGCTCCTTGTCGGTCTGCTTCTGCTTCTCCAAAGCAGCCTCAGGCCCACTGGGCGGGGGCGGCGGCGGTGCCTGGGTCTTGCGCCCCGGCGGACGCCAACCTGGCATGGGAGGCTTGTGGACGTGCATGGCTGTTCCTTTCACAGGTGGTAGCCGCGCCCCGCAGGGCGCGGCTCGATGACTAGCCGAAGAAGGCCTTCATCTTTCCCCACAGGTCGCCGTCAGGCTGCTGCATCTGTGGCGCAGGTGCTGCCGTGTACGACGCCGGCGACGGATCGGAGCCGCCGAAGAAGGCCTTGGCGCGCCCCCAGATCGTGCTGTCGCCCGTGCTCTGTTGCGGCTGGGCGGCGGGCGCTGCGGGCTGGCTGGGCTGACCTGTCTGGCCGCCGCCGAAGAAGTTGCGCACCGAGTCACCCATGCGAGACCAGAAGCTGGCGCCCGTTTCCCCGGACTGCTGGTTGCCGAAGAAGTTGCGCATCGACTGGCCGATCTGCGACCACATGCCACCGCCTTGCCCGTTCGCACCCTGGCCACCGCCGAAGAAGTTGCGCATCGACTGCCCCAGTTGCCCCCACATGCCCGGGTCGCTGCTTTGCGAGGGGCCACCGGCGCCGGCGCTCTGCTGCGGCGCACCGGACGGGCCACCGCATTGCTGCGGCGCGCTCTGCTGCGGGGCGCTCTGTTGCGGCATGCTCGAGGGTCCACCGCACTGCTGCGGAGCGCTTTGCTGCGGAGCGCTTTGCTGCGGAGTGCTTTGCTGCGGGGCGCTTTGCTGCGGCGCGCTTTGCTGCGGCGCGCTTTGCTGCTGAGCGCCTTGTCCGCAGCCACCACCACCGCCGCCACCGCCACCGCCACCGCCACCGCCACCGCCACCCTGGCCGTGTTCGCCGTGATGGCCGTGATGGCCGTGCGGCCCATGATGGCCGTGCGGCCCGTGATGGCCGTGGTGGCCGAAATGCCCATGGCGGCCGCCTTCATGGCGCCCTTCGCGGCGATGGGGCCCGTGCTCGCCGCGCCCACCTTCCGGACGGCCCTGCTTCTGCTGGCTCGGGCCACTGGCTGCGGAGCTGCCGCCACCGAAGAAGTTGCGCACTGCGGTGCCCAGTTGGCCCCACATGCTCGTGTCCGAGCTCGACGACGAGCCGGACGGGTAGGACTGCGTGTAGCTGGTGCTCGTCGAGCTGCTGAACGACGACGTGGTCGTGCGGGAAAAGGAAGCACCGCCACCGGCCGACGGGCTGAAGCCAGACGACGTGGACGGCGCCGAGGTGCGGGATTGGACTTGCATGGTTGACTCGCTTTCTTCGCTCTAGGCGAGTGGTACGTGGCTGGGTGGACGGCGGCGGGCTTGCGTCGACGTCTTCAGCGGATGTTCTGGAGGCAGGCCATGATCATCTGGTTCCCCTTCGACTCGACGTTCGATGCGAAGGCGACCGCTTGCTGGTCGTGGTCCATCTTCACCTGGGCCTGGTAGTACTGCCACGCCTGCGACAGGTTGGCATCCCAGTTGGCATTGGTCTGCTGGGTGGTCGGCACCTGCACGGAGCCGGTGTTCACGCTGGTGGTCATGCTCAATCTCCTTTGATGCACCGTTCTCTCGATGGGTGGAGCACCAGGGAACCGGTGCGTTGCGTTCCCCTGTGCAAGCGCGTTCTTCACGCGTAGACGCAGGGTCACGCACACGGCTTTGTGGTCCACATTGGTGGATACCCTGGACAACGCTTCCTCGCGCATCCCCCCGGTACACGGGGTGATGCCGCACGGCATTCAACCGTGCCGCCGCAACCGGGCACCAACGGTCAAGACAGATCGATGACAACCCCGGAGGGCAGCCCATGGAAAGGACGACGCAGGCGTTGCAGCGCGAACTGCCGCGCCTACTTCCGCGGCTGTGGCGCTTCGCGTTGCGGTTGACACGCGACCGCAGCGATGCAGAGGATCTGGTCCAGCTGTGCTGCGTGCGCGCGCTGGAGCGGCGCCTGCAGTGGCGCGGCGGAAGCCTGCCGAGCTGGCTGTTCTCGATCATGCACAGCATCTGGCTGAACGAGGTGCGCAGCCGCCAGCGGCACCGCAGCTGCACCGGCGAATGGATCGACGAGCAGGCCGAGCTGTGCGTGGACGAGCAAGCGGTCGATCCGGTTCTGCACACCTTGTATAGACAAGTGGTCCAGGCCGTCGACGCGCTGTCACCGGAGCACCGCGAGGTGATGCTGCTGGTGGGCGTGGAAGGCCTGTCGTACAAGGAAGCGGCAGCGGTGCTGGGTATCCCGATCGGCACCGTGATGAGCCGGCTGGCGCGGGCTCGCCTCAAGGTGGGCAGCAGCTTCGTCGACGCGCGCGTCGCCGGCCGGGCCACCGCAGAGTCGCCGAGGCGCGGCTGAGGGCCGGCCTCGGCTGTTGCGCTATTCGAAGAACCCCTGGCGGAACCACTTCACCACCACCCACTTCTCGCCTTCCAGCACGGGGGCGCCGCCGTGCAGCGACAGGCTCTCCTCGTTGTCTGTCTCGTAGGAGAAGAAGACCGCGGTGCCCTTGACGGCTCGCACTTCGCAGCCCGCATCGGGGAACACCGTGCCGCCGCCTCGCTCGGGCGTGTTCAGGTAGAGCACCAGCGAAGCCACGCGCTGCCCGCCGCGCCGGAACACCGGCGCCCAGTGCCCTTCCGCGGGCTTGAAGTAGTCGTGGTGCGGCTTGAACTCCTGCTCCTGCTCGTAGTGCAGCACCTGCGTGTTCTCGATGTTCAGCACGGGCCAGCGCAGCAGGTGCGCCAGGCGGGCGTCGAGGCGGCTCAGCACCTCGTTCTGTCCGCGGCCGATGAAGGTGCCGTAGCTGGTGCGTGCCTCGCTGACCGCGCACTCGCCGTTGGGCTCGATCACCGTGGAGCGGCGCAGGATGTTGCGCGCGCTCTCGATCACCTGGTCGCACTCTTCATGCGTGAGCAGGTTGCCGAACACGATCACCCGCGGCCGCTTCATCTCGTGCAGCACCTGCACCGGGTGGCCGTCACAGTCGATCACGCTCGGCGAGCCGGACAGATCGGGCTCCGGCACGGAGCGCGACAGCGCCTGCACCTGCTCCTGCAGCTGCGCCGGCAGCGCGCGCTGCAGCGCCGCCAGCCCGTCCTCACGGCTCCAGCCGCTGCCGAGCATCACGTTGAGGATTTGCGCCGGGCAGTAGTGCTCGGCGTATCGCTCGCCCACCCAGCGAGCCAGATCCTCGATCGGGTCTGCCGCCTCGATCACGTCGCCTTCCGCGGCGTCCGCGGTCACAGTGTCTTCTTGCGTCATCACCATGTTCTCCAGCTGCTGATCACGCACTCAGGTTCGCCGCCAGGCGTGGGTGGTCTACATCCGCAAATTCCCTAGGGCGACTTTGGCGCGGGCACCATCTGCAGCCAGCCGGGGTGGCGCGCCAGCGGGCTGTACTGCGGGCGGTCGCGCTGCAGGTCGAGCGCGGGGGTGCCGTCCATCTCGCACAGGAAGGTCCAAGCGATGCGGTCCTCGCGGGCGCGGTTCTCCTGCACCGCGTGCACCAGCCACGCCGGGAACAGCAGCACGTCGCCGGCTTGCGGCTGCACCGACCACCAGCGTGGCACCGCGAACGGCAGATAGTCGTCCGGCCGCAGTTCGCCCCATGAGGCCAGGCCCGCGTCCGGACTGCAGGCGACGAAATTGCCGCCCTGCTCGGGCACCTGCGCGTAGTAGGTGCCGCCGAACACCGGGTTGCCGCCATGCTGCAGGTGGTGGTGGCGCAGCGTGAAGTCACCCGGGCGCGCCACGTTGGCCCACAGGTGCGTCACGCGCCACGGATGCGTGTCGCGCGACCATCCCACCGCCTGCCAGCGCAGCGCGATCACCTCGTCGATCAGCGCCAGCAGCGGTGCACGCGCGCCGTCGTGCGGCAACGAGTTGCTGTGCCACGCGGTCTCGCCGCGCGTCCTGCTGTAGTACACGCCCTGCGGGTTCTTGCACACCTGTGCATGGGCTTCGGCCACCAGCGCGGCGCTCAGGGCCTCGTGGCCTTCCACGTGATAGCGGAAGCACGGCAGGCCGTTGGTGTGCTCGGGGATCGCGACCGGCTTCATGGCGCAGTACCGTCCCCTGTGCGCGGCGACAGGCGCACGAAGCGGCGCGCCCACAGCGCGAGGATCTGCTCGACGGCAAGGTCGCGCGCCTCGCGGCTGTGCAGGCCGGCCATGTCGAGCAGGTCGGCCACCGGGCGCTGGCCATCGGCATGCAGCAGCGCGCGCCACAGCTCGGGCGTCAGTTCAGCGCTCGGGCGCGCGAAGAACCGGCTCATGGTGCCGTCGATGCGGAACACCGGCTGCGCGCTGCCGCGCTCCGATAGCTTGTGGGCGCGCACCAGCTTGCGGCTCAGCGGCAGCGACAGCACCAGCGATTCATGCGCTTCGAGCGCGTCGGTGGGGTGACGCTTGCGCAGCTGGTAGTTGCCGACCCACAGCGCGTCGAGCCGGGTGGTCAGGAAGCAGGCGAGCGCGTCGTCTGCCGAGTCGACGATCGGCTCGGCGTTGTTGTTGAACGAGGTGTTGAGCAGGATCGGCACCCGCGTGAGGTGCCCGAACTCCTCGATCAGCTCCCAGTACAACGGGCTTTGCTCGCGCAGCACGGTCTGCACGCGCGCCGTGCCGTCGACATGCGTCACGGCGCCCAGCAGCGCTCGCCGGTCTTCCCGCACGCGCAGCACATAGGTCATGAAGGAGAGGTCGGCCTCGGTCTGCGGCACCTCGAAGTAGTCGTGCAGGCGCTCGACCGGTACCGACGGCGCGAACGGCCGGTAGGCCTCGCGGGTCTTCACCAGATCGTTGATGCGCTGCTTGTTCCAGGCAGGCCGCGGGTCGGCGAGGATGCTGCGCTGGCCGAGCGCGCGCGGCCCGAATTCCGAGCGGCCCTGCACCCAGCCGATGACCTGGCCTTCGGCGATGGCGGCAGCGGCTTCGCGCCGGCAGTCGGCGCTGCGTTCGACGCGCACGAAACGGTCCCAGGCGGTCAGCGAGCGCTCGAGCGCGCTGTCGCCACCGATGCCGCTGCCGAGCGCGAGATGGCGCAGGCGGGTGGCCGGCGACGGCGCCAGCGGCTGCACGCGGCGCTCGCGCTCGCCCTGCTGCACGAACCAGGCCGCGCCCAGCGCGCCGCCGGCGTCGTGCGCGGCCGGCTGCACGAACATGCGCTCGAACAACCCGCTGCCGAGCACCTTGGCATTGGCGCTGCAGTTGTGCGCCACGCCGCCGGCCAGGCAGAGGTTGCGCAGGCCGGTGCTGGTACGGAAATGCCCGAGCACGTGCAGCACCACGGTCTCCAGCATCTGCTGCAGCGCGGCCGCCACGTCCTTGTGGCGCTGGCTGAACGGCTCGCCCCTGCGCCGCGCCGCCTCCAGCAGCCCCGCCTGCTCGAAGCGGCGCATGCGCGCGACCGGCGCAGCGAGGTGGAAATTGCCGTCGGGGAGCAACTGGTACAGCCCCGCGAAGAGCGCCTCATACGCCTGCGGGTCGCCATACGGCGCCAGGCCCATCGCCTTGTACTGGTCGAACTCGTTGTAGCCGAGCAGCCGGATCACGCTGGTGTAGAAGTGCCCGAGCGACTGCTCCACGCCATAGTCGCGCAGCGCCACCAGGCGCCCGTTGGCGCCGGTGAACACGCCGCCCGAGCGGTGATCGCCTTCGCCATCGAACACCACCACCAGCGCGTCGTCGAAGCCGGACGGCCCGTAGGCGCTCCAGGCGTGCGCCACGTGGTGATTGCAGAAGCGCAGCTTGTGCGACACGTCCACCCCGAACTCGTGCCGGAACAGCTGGCCGTACAGGTCGACCGCGTCGCGCGACGTGGTGGCCGGGTGGTTCAGGTAGCGCGCGGCGGCCGCGAGCTCCGCGGTCTGGCCGTCCATGTTGACCGCGATGTGGTCGATGTCGCCGATGCACAGGCGCTGCATTTCCAGGCAGCGGCGGATCGCGCGGCGCGGAAAGGCGTTGCAGTGCTTCACGCGCGCCAGCCGCTCCTCTTCGATCGCCGCCAGGATCTCGCCGTCGCCCAGCAGCACCGCGGCACTATCGTGGCCGCGCAGGTGATGCGCGTTGTCGTCGACCTCGAACGCGCTGTCGCCGTGGATGCCCAGGATCACCATCACGCCTCCTCGTGCGCCTGCGAACCGGCGCGCAGCGCAGTCACCTCGTGGCCCCATCGCCCCGCGACGCGGATGCGTCTGGCGTGCCCGACACGCCGCCCGCACAAGCGCAGCTCGGCCTGGTCGTGCCAGGCCACCTGCGGCCAGGCCTCGATGCGCTGCCCGATCGTCAGCGCACGGCACACCGAAGCCGGCAGGCGCAGCGCACCCTCCACCACGTGCAGGCCGACCATCGGTTCGTGTGCGCTCGGCCGCAGCCCGGCGTCGATCCACGCGGCGCGCGCCAGGTGCTCGACACGCCCGTCCTCGAGGCGCACCCGCGCCAGGCAGCGCCCCTCGCGCAAGGGCTGCTGCGCGCCGGGCGTGAACAAGTCGAGCGTGCCGGCGCGGGCCGGCCCCGGCTCATCGCCCAGCAGCACGTCGCCCGGGCGCAGGCGGGCAGCGTCGCGTGCCGGCAGCAGCACGCGCGAGCCGATCCACAGCGTGACCGGCACATCGAGCGGCGAGCCGCGAAGCCGGCCGCCGATCAGCCGAGGCAGCTCGGCCGCGACCGGGTCGGGCGCGCGTGCCGGCAGCATCTGGTGCATCGCCGGCAGCGACAGGTGGAACTTGGCCCAGTGCTGCGTGTCGCTCCAGTCCGGGCTGGCGTCGATGCCGAACTCCAGCTCGCCGCCGCCCAGGCCGCGCAACACAGGCAGCATCGGCGCCAGCACCTGCGCGGCCAGCGCGCGCCGCAGCGCCGGGCGCAGCGCTTCGCTCAGGCCCAGGGCCTGCGCCACCGCGGGCACGATGCCGATCTGCAGGAACGGCCCTGCCGGCCCGCCGAGGCTCAGGCGCCAGCACGCCTCCTCGAGCGCCCGCTCGCCCGCGCCGAGCGTGACGCCGCTCAGCGCGGCATGCCCGGTGAGGCGGTCGAGCCGCGGGTAGCGCTGGCTCAGGTGGTTGCGCAGCGCCAGTTGCGGCCGGCTGCACTGCACCATGCCGCGCTCGAGCGCGCCGGCCTGCGGCGCCTTCACGGCGCGCCTTCCGTGGCGCTCAGCAGCACGGCGGCCTTGTCCTCCACCAGGACGACGAGATAGCCGGTGGCCAGAGGCTGGCCGGTCACGTGCACCGTCAACGGCACCTGCGCCAGGCGCTGCCCGAGCTCGACGATGCTGCCGCGCTTGAGCGACTGCGCCTCCAGCAGCGTCATCTTGATGGGCGGGAACGACACCGTGACCTCAACCGAGGCCTGCTGCAGCAACTCGTCCGGCGCTGCGGCCGGGATCACGCGGGCGGGCGTCTCGCTCATTTGCCGGGCTCCGGAGAAGCCGCGCCGATGACCGCCAGCGGCTTCAGCGTCACGCCGGCCGGCACCTCGGGAAACGCGAACACGCACAGCTGCGGGAACTTCGGCGCCAGGAACTTGGCCATGAAGCGGCGCAGGTCGGGCGTGAGCACCATCGGCACCTCCTCGCCCGCCGGCGCCTCCTTCGTCAGCACCTGCGTCAGCTGGCCGTGCAGCCAGGACGAGGCCTCCTTCGGCAGCGCCAGCGCCGGCCCCCGCGGGCCCACCTCGACCGCACCCACCAGCGCCTGCTCGAACGCCGGATCGAGGATCACCGGCCGCATCGTCGACTCGTCGTCGGTGAAGCGCTGCACCAGCGACGCGCCGAGGTCGACGCGCACCTGCTCGGTCAGCAGCGCGGTGTCGCGCTCGCGGCCGGCCCAGTTGAGCAGGCTCTCGAGGATGGCGCGCATGTTGCGGATCGAGACGCGCTCGCTGACCAGCCGGCGCAGCACTTCGGCGGTGCGCGGCAGCGTCGAGGCCTTGAGCGCCTCCTTGGCCAGCTCGGGCAGGTCACGCTCGAAGTGCGACAGCAGGTGGTGCGTTTCCTCCAGCCCCAGCAGCGTCTCCGCATGCGCCAGCGCCACCGCCTCGAGGTGATGCGCCAGCAGTGCATACACGTTCCACCACTGCGCGTCGTCGGGGTTGGCCACTTCCGCAGCCGGCACCCAGGACACCGCACCGAGGTAGGGAATGGTCACGCGGTTGGCCTCGGCGTCCACCGGCCGCATGCCGCGGTGCGCGTAGCAGTCGGGCACGATGTCGACCGAACCGACCACGAGGTCGTACACATGCACGCGGTAGCGCTCGCCCTGCAGCTCGTCGTCCACGAAGATCCGGATCTTCGGCAGCGGAAGCCCATAGCGCTTGACGAGGCGCGCGCGCGCACTGCCGAGCTCGAACGCGGCCCACGGCGCGTTGAACCACTTGGCGATGCCCGGCGACGCGGACACCCACAGCGCCGGCGCGAACTGCGGCAGCTTGTACTCGAGCATCACCTCGGCCAGCCGTGCCTCCTCCGGCGACAGCCCATGCGCCAGCTGGGCGGCCTTGCGGCGGCTGCCGTTGCGGGCTGCCAGGCCGGCCAGCAGCAGCAGCGCGCCGAGCCCGCCGAGCTGCAGGTGCGGCAGGTCCGGCAGCAGCGCCGCACCGAGCAGCACGCCACCGATCAGCAGCAGCACGAAAGGCTGCTCGGCGATCTGGCGCCGGATGTCCTCGCTCAAGCGCACGCCCGCCGCGCCCGACACGCGCGTGATCAGGATGCCGGCGGAGACGGAGGTGATCAGCGAGGGCAGCTGCGCCACCATGCCGTCGCCCACGGTGAGGATGGTGTAGCGCGCCAGCGCGTCGGAGAACGGCAGCCCGTTGACGCCGACGCCGATGGCCAGGCCGGCCAGGATGTTGACGAGCGCGATCAGCAGGGTGGCGATCGCGTCGCCCTTGACGAACTTCATCGCGCCGTCCATCGAGCCGTGGAACTGACTCTCCTGGTCCAGCTCCTGGCGCTTGTGCCGCGCATCGTCGGAGGTGATGAGGTTGCCGCGCAGGTCGGCCTCGATGCTCATCTGCTTGCCCGGCATGGCGTCCAGCGTGAAGCGCGCCCCCACCTCCGCGACGCGCTCCGCGCCCTTGGCGATGACGACGAACTGCACCAGCGTGATGATCACGAAGATCACCAGGCCGACGATCACGTTGCCGCCCACCACGATCTTGCCGAAGGTCTCGATGATCTGGCCCGCGTGCGCGTGCAGCAGGATCAGCTTGGTGGAGGCGATGCTCAGCGCCAGCCGCAGCAAGGTGGTGATCAGCAGCAGGCTGGGGAACGTGGACAGCTGCATCGTGCGCTCCACGTGCATCGACAGCACCAGCAACGCCAGGCTCGCCGCCAGCGACACCGCGAGCAGGAAGTCCATCACCGGCGTGGGCAGCGGCACCAGGATGACCGCGATGACGCAGATCAGCCCGAGGGGCATCCATGCCGCGCCGCTACCAAGCAGTCTTCCGAACATCGCGCCACTTCCTTCCAGTCACATCTGGGAGTGAAGGCTGGCGCCTGCCCCGGGGTGGTCCACATCGGGGAATTCCCTGCTCGGAACCACCGCGTGCACACTGCCATCGTCCATGCGTGGCAACCGATTCGATCCTGCTCGGCTTCGTGGGCGACGTGCTCGTCGATCGCAGCGACGACGCCGATCCTTTCACCGACGTGCGCGCGATGCTCGCGGCGCCCGACGTGCTGTTCGGCAATCTCGAAGGCGCGTTCTCGGCCCGCCCGCAGCCGCTGGAGGCCGCCGGCGTGCGCCTGATCGCGCGCGAATCGAACCTGCACACGATCGCCGGCGCCGGCTTCGACGTGCTGTCGATGGCCAACAACCACAGCGTGGATGCGGGGCACGACGCGCTGCTGGACACGCTGTGGCGGCTGCAATCGGCCGGCGTGAAGACCTGCGGCGCCGGGCACAACCTGCAGGCCGCGCGCGCGCCGGCGCGGGTGCACAACGCCGGCACGTCGATCTCGTTCCTGGCCTATGCATCGGTCTTTCCGCTCGGATACGAGGCCCGCGCCAAGCGGCCGGGCATCGCCCCGCTGCGTTCGCGCGACACCTACCTGAGGCATCGTGACTACTACCTGCCGGGCACGTTTCCGCACATCCGCAGCCGCCATGACAAGCGCGATCTCGACGCGCTGCTGGCGGACATCGCGCAGGCGAAGTCGCGCTCCGACATCGTGGTGGCGAGCTTCCATTGGGGTGACACGCTGCACCCCTACCTGCTGACCGACCACGAGCGCCGCACCGCGCGCCTGTGCATCGACCACGGGGTGGACATGGTCGTCGGCCATCACCACCACGTGCTGCGCGGCATCGAGTGGTATCGCGGCCGACCCATCGTGTACGGGCTGGGGCACTTCGTCTTCGACTGCCGGCTGCCATGCGACGAGCCGCGCCTCACCGGCTACGAGCACGCCCTCTTTCCACGCGAAGGCTGGCCGCTGCTGCCGATGCACGCCGACGCGCGCATGACGATGATGGCGTGTGCCAGCGTGCGCGACGGGCGCGTGCAGCAGGTCGGCTTCGTGCCCTGCCGGCTGCTGCCGGATGGCCGGGTGCGCGCGGTGCGGCCGCGGTCGCAGGCCGGGCGCGAGGTGTTGGCGTATGTGCAGCGCTGCAACCTGAGCCAGGGCTTGAACGGCCGCATCGACGCCAGCCGCCCTTGGCCGGTGGGCAACGCACTGGCGGTGCCGGTGCTGCCGCTCGACGGCTGAACCGCGTTCAGCGGTAGGTCAGCACCAGGCCCTGGATCAGGTGCGACCAGCCGTCCACCGCGACGAACAGCATCAGCTTGAACGGCACCGACACGATGTTGGGCGAGACCATCTGCATGCCGAGCGCCATCAGCACCGTGCCGACGACGAGGTCGACCGCGATGAACGCCAGGTACAGCAGGAAGCCGATCTGGAAGGCCTGCGTGAGCTCGCTCAACGTGAAGCTGGGGATCAGCACCAGCATGTCGTCCTCGGAGGCCTTCTGGGCCGCTTCGGCGGGCCACAGCTGCTTGGTGGCATCCACGAAGAACAGCCGGTACTTGCGGTCCGAATGCTTGGTCAGGAACTGCTTCAGCGGTTCGGACACCGCCTTGGCGATCGTCGGCACGTCGCCGAAGCTGCGTCCGAACTGCTTGGAGTGGCTGAAGCTGGGCGCCAGCGTGTCGTAGGCGCCGGTGGCGATGGGCGCCATGATGTAGGCCGACAGGATCATCGCGATGCCGTTGAGCACCATGTTGGGCGGAATCTGCTGCACGCCGATCGCCTGCCGCACGAGGCCGAGCACGACCACGATCTTGGTGAACGCAGTGACCGACAGTGCGACGAACGGCAGCAGCCCGACCGCGATCAGCACGGTCATCAGCACCAGCGGGTCGGCGGCGGGCGAGGCGGCGGCGAGCTCGTTCATGGCAGATCCCGCTCGGTGCGCACGATCTCCACGCCGAGGTGGTCACCGATCAGCACCAGCTTGCCGGAGGCGAAACGATAGCCGGCGGTCCACAGCGCCACCTCCACGTCGCGCAGGTGCACGCCGGTGTCGACGAGCGTGCCCGGCGCTGCGGTGTCGACCTCGTGCAGCGACATCGCGGCCACCGGCAGCGTCAGGTTGACCGGCACGATCGCACGGTCCAGTGATTCGCGATCATCCATCTCGTACTCCAGTTGCATGTCCTGATCGAACGTCAGCGTGATCCAGCCGCCGCTGTCGATGTGCACCTTGACCCAGCGGTGCGGGCGCACCCCGGGGCGCGACGGCGCGTCGCCGTGCGGCACCAGCGGGCCGACGAGCTCGGCGTCCTGCAGCGGCGACAGCAGCACGCGCACCACGTCGCCGTGGGCCAGCCCGTCGTAGTCGCGCCGCTCCAGCCCGACGCAACTCAGGCGCACGGCCCAGTGCAGCGGGATGTGCTTCAGCCCGTCGGGGCTGCGGCGCGGCATCGGCGCGGCCTCGCAGGCCTCCACCAGCGCCGGCGAGATGCGCAGGCGCAGGCTGCCGATGTGCGGCATCGACTCGGCCATGAAGCAGGGCCAGGGCCGGTCCTCGGGCGGCTGCGCGCCGCGCACGCGCTGCGCGCGCAGCGCCACCGCGTCGCCCAGCAGGCGGGTGGCGCGCTGCAGCGACGGCGCGAGCATCGCGGCCAGCACGTCGCCCAGCACTTCCTCCGAGGCGAACTGGAAGATCCACGGCCCCACGCCGAGTGCCAGCAGGTCGCCGCGGTCGAGCAGGACCTCCAGGTGTTCGCGCCCCGCCGCGTCCACGAAGGCCACGCGCACGCTTTCGGCGGCTGCACCGGGCGCCTCCCAGGCCGCGGCCCGCAGCGTGGTCATCGGGCCGCTGAACGGGATGAGCGGATCGCTGTCGCGCCCGGCGCAGGCGCGCAGGAAGCGGCGCTGGGCCTCGGTGTATCGATCGAGCTCATTCCATGGCATGTCAACGGCCGCGTTCATGGCGTGCCTCCTTTCCCGTCATCTTTTGCGCCATCTGCTTGGCGCTCCTCAACTTGGCCAGCCACTTGAACACCTCCGCCACGGCCTCGAAGTACTGGTGGGTGATGAACTCGTTGACGCGGCAGTCGCGGTACAGGTCGCGCGCCAGCTGCCGGTTCTCGTACACGGGAATGCCCTTTTGCTCGGCGCACTGCCGGATCGCGAGAGCGCGGTCGTCCAGGCCCTTCACCGCGACCAGCGGCAGATCGATCTTTCCCGGCTGGTAGCGGATCGCCACGGCCACGTGCGTGGGGTTGACGACCACCACCTCCGATTGGCCGATCTTTTCCTGCGTGGTCTCGTCGAGCAGCTCCTCGAACAGCTGCTTGCGATGCGACTTCATCTGCGGGTTGCCTTCGAGGCTCTTGTGCTCGTCCACCAGCTCGTGCTTGGACATCTTCATCTGTCGCATGAAGCTGAAGTGCTGGATCAGGTAGTCGGCCACCGCCATCAGCCCGGCGACGATCGCGCCCGCGGCGAGCAGCCGGGACACGAAGTACCACGACAGCACGACCACGCGCTGCGCCGGCAGGTAGCCCGAGCGGATCATTTCGGGCAGCATGTCGCGGTACATCACCGCCACCACCACGCCGATCACCATCAGGCCGAACAGGAGCTTGGCGAAGGTGAGCAGGCTGCGCAGGCTGAAGACCCTGCCGAAGCCGGCCACCGGGTCCACGCGGTCCAGCTGCGGCAGCACCGGGTGGAACGAGATCAGGCCGCGCGTCTGTGCCAGGCCGGCGATCAGGCCGACCAGCGCCGCCACGATCAACGGCGGCGCGCACAGCCGGGCCAGCACCATGCCGATCTCCAGCATCACGTCCGACGAGGTGCCGCCGTTGCTGCGCCCCAGCGTCTCCACGTGGCGCAGGATGAGCTGGAACAGGTCGTTCAGCTGCCGGCCGATGTCCGGCGCCTGCAGCAGCACGTAGCCCACCACGCCGATGAAGCTGGCCGCGGTGTTGACCTCCGCGCTGACCGCGATCTGGCCCTTCTTGCGCGCCTCGCGCAGCTTGTAGTCGGTGGCCTGTTCGGTCTTCTCGCTCATGGCTGCGCTCCCGGCCAGGCATTGCCGAACATCAGGCGGCTGAGCGCCGTGGCCGAGGTCACCACGTTGCCGACGATGTCGACGGAGAAGTGCAGCAGCACCGCCACCACCAGCAGGCCGGCCAGCGCCTTCACCGAGAACGCGATCGATGAGGTGTCGATCTGGCGACCGAAGCGCGCCACCAGGCCGATGGCCACCTCCAGGATCAGCAGGATCAGCATGGCGGGCGCCGCCAGCTTCACGGTCAGCGTGAAGAGGGTCTCCAGGTGCGTGACGGCAAACGCTTCGAACAGCAGCTGCGCGCGCGGCACGGCACTGTCGATGGGCCACACGAGGTACGAGCCGATCAGCGTCTGCATGGCCACGCGCAGGCCGCCCAGGCCGATGAACAGCGCGATGCCCGACTGCGTGGCGGTGGTGGCGAACGGGCCGGTGGCCGTGTTGAGGATGTTGTTGAAGATGAACAGGTTCGCGTAGCCCGACTGCGTGTCCACCAACTCGCCGAGATGGGCGAACACCCACACGAACACGCCCAGGCCGAAGCCGATGAAGGCGCCGATCGCCAGCTCCTTGAACAGCGTCAGCATCCACACGAACGGCGCCAGGTCCGTCGTGGTGGCGATGTGGAAGGTCATCGGCAGCATCGGCAGGCACAGCGCGATCGAGACCACCTGCCGCACCATGCCGGGCAGCTCGGTCATCGCGATCACCGGCAGCACCCAGATCAGCCCGGCCACCCGCGGCAGCGCGAGCACCACGGCGAACAGCATGTTCTTGACGCCGGCGATGTCGAGGGGAAGGTCCATGCCCATCGCCGGGTCCTCAGGCCATCAACACCACGTGCGCCGGCAGGCGCAGGCGCGCACGCAACGACTTCTCGAGCACGTTGAGCGCGAGCTGCGCTTCCTCGCGGCGCTCGGGGCTCAGCGTCGTGCGGGCCTTCACGATGAATTCGCCGTCGCGCATCGTGACGAACAGCGTCAGCCCGAGCGGGTTGGGCTCGGCCGGCACGATCTTCAGGTCGTGCACGTCCTTGTCGCGCGGACGCTGGCCGATCGTGGCCAGCAGCTGCGCCAGCGGCTCGACCGCCGCGCTGCGCGCGGTGTGCGTGTTGAGTTGCGAGCGGCGCACCCGCGTCACGGCACGCACCGCCGTCGGCGACGGTGCATGGCGCACCGCATACGACAGCGCCGTGCCGGGCGCCGCCAGGGGCCGGCGCTCGGCGCCCTCCTCCCGCGGCGCTTCGACCTCCGACGCGGGCGGGGCCTCTGCCGGCTCCTGCAGCGCGATGCGGAAACGCTCCACGTCCTCGGCCTGCACCGGCGCGGGCGTCGTGGCGTCGCGCGCCGCGAACGCGGCCAATTCGGCGTCGACGAGCGTGGCCTTCATGCCATGGCCTCCATGGCCTGGGCGCGACCGCGCGCGACCACCGAGAGCTCGTCCTGCTCGTCTTCTTCCAGCGCTTCGTCGCGCACGCGCTCGCTCACCCGGTGCTGCTCGGTGGCGCGCTCGGCCTTGTTGAGGTCGATCCGGCATGCCAGCAGCGCCTGCGCCGCGGCGCGCAGCGCGCGTGCCGCCTCGTCGCGCTCGGCCAGGTGCACCTGCACGACCGCCTGCGCCTGCGCGATGCGCCGCTCGCATCGTGTCAGCTCAGCCTGGTGGCCGTCGTAGGCCTCGGTATCGAAGGCCGAGAGCGCCAGCCGCTCGGCACGCCAGCCGTCGACGAGCTGGCCGCGCTCGGCGAGTCGCAAGGCTGCGGCGGCACGCGCCGCCAGCAGCGCCTCTTCGCGCTGCGCCAGCGCCTCCTGCCGGCGCGCCACCTCGCGGCTTGCGCGCTCCACCTTGATCTGGCGCACCGCGCACAGGCGGCGGAAGGTGGCGCTGCTCATCGGCTGGCCCTCGCCGGCGGCGCGTCGCCCGCGCCCGGTGTGGCCGCGTCCTGCAGCATGTCGGTCGCGATGCGGCGCAGCTGGGTCGCGCAGCCGAGTTCGATCTCGCCGTCGCGCGTCTCGACCACGAGGCCGCGCAGCTCGGCGATCGATTCGTCCGGCACCACGTGCACGTGCCGCAGGCCGGCCGCATGCAGGCGCTCGAGCAGCGCGCCAAGTTCGCCGGCCGCGCGCGGGTGCACGTGCAGGCGCAGTGCCGAGCCGGCCGGCACGATGGCCTGCAGGTGCTCGGCCGCTCGGGCAAAGAAGGCCGCGGGCTCGGAGGCCTCGATCACGCGCAAGGCGATCTGCTGCGCAAGGTCCAAGGCAGCCTGCTCCAGCTGCACGGCAGCGCTGTCGAAGGCCTGGGCCAGCTGGGCGAAGCGCTGCGCGACGAGCAGCTCCACCTGGTTCTCGATCGCCTTGCGGGCCTGCGCGGTGCGCGCCTCCACCTCACGCTCGATGCGAACGTCGGCCTCGCCGCGCAAGGCTTGCAGCTCGAGCCAGAGCTGGCGCTCGCCGGCCTTGATGACACGGGTGGCGGGGGTGAAGCGGGCACCGTCGAAGACCAGGGCCGCGCCGTGCTCGTCATTTGCCATCGCAGTGCCTCCCGACGAACGCCATCAGCAGCGGCTCCACCGCCGCAGCAGGCGCGGGCGTCAACGCATCCGGGCCCAGGTAGTGGGGGAGCCGGCGGCTGTGCGGGCCGGCGGCGGCCTCGATGCGACGCGCGGCCCAGCCCTGCGCGTCGGCCGACCACGACAGCAGCAAGGCCAGCCCGAGGTCCAGCAGCAGCCGGCCGCTGGCCAGCTCGCGCGCCTCGGGCAGCGGCGTGCACTTGCCCAGCACGCCCGACGAGGCGAGCACGTCGGCATACAAGCCTTCGCCCAGGCGGCTGCGCCAGCGGCCCGCACTGCGCCGGTCGACACCGCCGGCGACACGCCGGCGCACCACGATCGCGCCGCACCACAGCGCCACCGTGAGCATCTCGCGCCGGTTCAGGCACATCACCAGCTGCCACAGCGCGGACTGACGCAGCGCGTAGTCCAGCGGTGCCACCACGCCGCCGCGCCGTGCTTCCAGATCGGCCCACAGGTGCTGTGCGGCCAGCGGCGCGGCCTGCGCCGGGCGCACCAGCAGGCGCCGCGATGCGCCGGTGAGCGGCGCCCATGCGGCCGGATGCACGTAGGCCAGCGGATGGCCGAGGCTGGCATTGAACAGCTCGATCCAGGTCGCGCGCTCGCGCCGCTCCACCCAGCGCCCGAGCAGGCCGCGAAACGGCGCGGGGGCGGCCTTCACCGCGTTCCCCGGGGCGTGGAGCCGGTGCCGGCGCCGGCACCGGCCGGCGCGGCCGCCGGCACCGCGGGTGCGGGGCGCCGCAGCAGGCGCCAGGCGATCAGCGCGCCCATCAGCAGGCCGAGCGTGGCCAGGCCGAGGAACAGCAGGTCGCGCACCGTGAAGCCCGCATCCTCCAGGCCGATCGGCAGCAGCTTGGTGCTGGGAACGACCGGCTCGGTGTGCTCTTCGTTCACGGCCGCCGGGAAGAACGAGACGCTGACGTTCTCGAAGGTCAGGCCCTCGATGCTCTTGACGACCAGGTTCTTGATCGACGGCGTGAGGTACTGCAGGTCGACGTTGGCGCGATGCTTGATGAAGACCGAGGCCGACGAGGGCTGCACGCGGGTGGCCAGCGGATCGTTGTCGGGGATCACCACGTGCACGCGGGCGGTGACCACGCCGTCGATCTGCGACAGCGTGCGCGACAGTTCCTCCGAGATCGCGTACACGTAGCGCACCCGCTCCTCATAGGGCGTGGAGACCAGGTGGCCCTTTTCGAACAGGTCGGCCATGCTGGCCTTCTTCTCGTGCGGCAGCGCGGCGGCCTTCAGGCGCTCGAGCGCGCGCGCCATGTCGGATTCGGAGACCTTGACGGCCCAGCTCTTGCCGTCGGGCGAATCCTTGCTGGCGCGGATGCCGCCGCGGGCCAGCTCGACGATCATCTCGTTGGCGTCCTGCTCGCTCAGGTTGGAGTACAGCTCCATGCCGCAACCCGCCAGGCACAAGCACAGCCAGAGTGCAAACAGCGTCAGGGTTCGGCGCATCGCTGTCTCCTCGCCCTATCGCACGGCCTGGCGGTCGTGCTCGTCGAGCATCGCGCGCGCGGTCTCGTAGCCGAAGGCCTCGGGGCCACCGCGAACCACGCGGCGTGCCAGGTCAACCCACCCGGGCGCGCCGCCCGCGCATTGCAGGTAGCACTGCGCCATCAGCACCATCTCGGCCGGCACCTGCGGCGTGGTCTCCAGGCGCGCCATCAGCTCGCAGGCACCGTCCATGTTGCCCAGCTCGCAGCGCGCGACCAGCCAGGCGAAATACAGGTCCGCCTTGCTCTGCACCACGGCGGCCAGCGAGCCATAGAGCGCCTCGGCCTCGTCGCGCCAGCCCATCTTGGTGGCGAGGAAGCCGATGTTGCCCAGCAGGCGCATGTCGGAGGGAGTGCACAGTTCGTCGCTCATCGCATCGCTCCGTTCGGTTCAGACGGCGCTCACGGCGTCGTAGGCGGCGGCCAGTACGGCCGATCCCGTCTCGCAGGCGACCAGCAGGCCGTCCATGCGCTCGCGCAGTGCGGCGTCGCGGCACAGCGGGCGCTGGCGTTCCACGCGCTCGGCGAGCGCCTGCAGCGTGCGTTCGACGGACGCGCGAAACGCGCCCGACGCATCGCCGGCGATCACTGCCCGCAGGTCGAAATCGGGCTTCATCCAGGGCATGTCTTGCATGTCGGTACTCCTTGGTTCGCTCATGGGTTGTCTACGCCGGCGCGCAGCACCGCTCGTTCATTGCCGCGGCTCAACAGGACCTCGCCGTCGCGGATCAGGTCCACCTGCATGCCGTCGGGCAGCACGCCGCCGTTGAGGTACAGGCGCCCGTCGTGGCCGCGGAGAAAGCCGTGCGGCCCGTACTGCACGAGGTCGATGCCATCGGGCAGGTGCGTCAGCAGCGCCGCGTGCGGCACCCCCTCGGCCAGGTAGGCGACGTGGTCGCGCACGGTGAAGTCGTGCTCGAACTGCGACGCAGCCGCCTGGATCTGGTCGCGCAGCGAGGACGGCACGCGGCTGCCGAACACGGCCAGCGTCTTGCTGTCGAGCGCGCTCACGCTGACGGCCGGAGAGCCGATCAGGTCCGACAGGCGCTGGGCCGCCGCCTTGGCGCGCTGCAGCTGCACCTGCGGGTCTTGCTGGGCCGACAGTGCCTGCCGCTGCAGGTCCTGGCTGCGATGCTCCTGCAGCAGCGAGCTCAGCAGCGCCAGCACGATGGCCGCGGGCACCATGATCGCGGCCAGCGCGAGCACCATCGAGACGGCGCGCCGGTTGCCCAGCACGCGGCGCCCACCCGCCAGCACGCCGGCCAGCGCGGCCCGCTGCCCGCTGGGCACGGCCGGCTTGTCGGCCGGCGCCTCGGCCGGCTTCGGCATCACGGCGGCGCGGAACGACACCCCGCCCCACAGCAGCGGCTTGGTGAACGGCACCGGCTCGCCGCCGGCCTCGATCGACGCGGCATCGAGCAACATCGGCGGCCCGCTGACGAGGCGGACCTCGAGCGTGCTGCCGGCGCGGCGGAACTCCGCCTTGGCGTCGGCGAGCTCGGCGTCGGCGAGCCAGTACTCGGCATCCACCATGCCGCCGACCGAGTACCAGACCTGCGCGTCGTGCAGCTCCAGCCGCGCACCCGCGTGCAGGCCGGTCTCGACGAGGACGTAGGCGACAGCGTGTTCCATGTGCGGCCTACGGCGTGATGATGTGCGGGGTGAGCAGGAAGAAGCGCTCCTGCCGCACCGAGTTGCTGTTGGTCTCGCGGAACAGCGCGCCCACGCCCGGCAGGCTGGACAGCACCGGCACGCCCGACTTGCTGGTGGTCTCCTCCTCGCGCACGTAGCCCGCCACCAGCAGGCTGGCACCGTCCTTCACGATCGCCTCGGCGTTGATCTCGCTCTGCGTGGTGAGCGGGATGCCGTCCACCTGCTTGGTCTTGTCCACCGCGCCGTCGGTGATGTTGACCGCGATGCGCACCGAGGCGCCGTCGTCGTCGTGGATGACGAAGGGCTGCACGGTCAGCGACACGCCGGCGGAGACCTCGAACAGGTCCGACGCGTAGGTGCCCGGCACCTTGACGTAGAAGACCTCCTTGCTCGACATGACCGACTGCACGTTGTCCAGCGTGGTCACGCGCGGCGTGCCGACGATGCGGGCCTTGCCGTCCTGCTCGAGGGCGCGGATGCGCGAGATGAGGAACTGCGCGGCGCTGCCGCCCATCACCGTGAAGCGACCGCCTTGCGGGCTGGTGGTGTCGATCGGGTCGGTGGCCAGCGACGCGCTGGCGCGCAGCGGCGAGTCGGTGCCGCCGGAGCCGATCTGCAGCGACGCGCGGTGGCCGGTGAGGTTCCAGTCGACGCCGAGGCTGGCCACGGCCTCGCTGCGCACGTCGACGATCCGGGCCTCGATCTCCACCAGCGCCGAGCGCTTGTCGAGTTCCTGGATCAGGGCCTTGTGCCGCGGCAGCCGGTCGGCGAGGTCGCGCACCACCACCGCATTGCGGCGCGCGTCGGCCACGATCACCGGCAGCGTCTGGGCCGGCACGTCGCCGCGCGCGGCGGCGCTCTGCAGCACCTGGTTGACGGTCTCGCGCACGGAGCCGCCCTGCGCCTCTTCGGCCACTTTGTCGTAGAAGCCGTAGTGCGTGCGGGCGACGCCGCCGCCGGCCAGCGAGCGGCGCGAGCGCGGATGCACGCTGGAGACGCTGCGCACCGAGATGCGGTCGTCGGCCTGGCCGTAGATGCCGCGCAGCACCGTCACCACGCCGGGAATCACCACCGAGCTGTCGCCCGACGGCAGCGTGCGGTCCTCGGCCCAGGCGTACTTGAGCGGGTACACCAGCACCTCGGTGGGCGCCTTCTGCTCGGCCGAATCCTGCAGCGCGCGCGAGATGCTGGACAGCATGTCGACATAGCGCGACGGGCCGCTGAGCACCACGAGGCGGTTGGCCGAATCGACCCGGATCGGGAAGCGCGGGTCGTACACGCCCAGCCGGCGCAGCGTGTTGGTCAGGTTGGACAGCGCGTCGGGCGCCAGCCGCACCATGTCGATCTTCACGTCGCTCACCGGCGACACGATGATCGAGTTGCCGTCGTAGAACCAGAAGAACCCGTAGGTCCGCGACAGCATGTCCAGGATGGCCTGCGGCGCCATCGAGAAGTTGGCGCTGACCGTTCCCTTGATGCGATCGTCGACCTGGATCGCCAGCTCATTGCTCGAGGCCAGTTGCCGCAGCAGGTCGCCGATGTCCTTGTTCTCGGACTTCAGCACCAGGCGCTTCAGCTTCCACGGCACTTGCACGCCGTCGTAGCCGTCGATGGTCAGCACGCTGGATTCGGCGGCGGCCGGGCCGGCGGCCAGCAGGCCTAGCAGCAGCGCCAGGCACAGCGCGCGGCCAAGCTGCACGGCGGTTCGGAGAGGATCGATGTTCATGGCGGGCACCTGGTCGACGGGGCGGCGTCAATGGACGACGACGACGGGGAAGTTCCTGAAGAGCTGTTCGGTGAACGTCACGAGTTCGTGCCCCATCCAGCGCACGGTGACCAGCAGCACGGCGAGCGTGGCCATCAGCTTGGCGGCCTGCGAGATCGAGACGTCGTTCACCTGCGTGATCGCCTGCAGGAAGCCGACCAGCAGGCCCACGAGCGCCGACGTGATCACGGCAGGCAGCGCGAGCACGGCCACCAGCACCAGCGTCTGGTAGGAGTAGTCGAGAAGCGTGACGGTCGGCATCGCGGGCTCCCGGCGCTCAGCCCTGCATGCGGTACAGGCCGTTGAAGCTGTCTTTCACCGAGTTCGCGATCTGCGCGGTGCTCTGCAGCTCCACGGTGACCTCGTTGAGCGAGGTCTGGACCTGGAGCATGGCCCGCATGTAGTCGGTGTTGTCGATGCCCAGCTCGTCCGGCGAGATGGAGGCCAGGGTGTGCGCGGCGTCCATGCGCTCGGCATAGCGGTGCGACAGGTTCATGCCGGCGTCCACCAGCTTGCTGCTCACGCTTTCGGTGGAGGCCTCGGGGGCGACCACCATCGCGTGGAAGTGCGCCGCGTCGGCGGCGGGCGCCGCGCCGACCGGCTCCAGCGCCGGCGTGAAGGCGGGGTACGACGATTGCGCGCCGGAGGTGGCGGAGAGCGCGGAGATCGCACCGGTCGGTGCAATGGGATCAATCATTTCGTGCTCCACGTGGCTGTGAGGGTGGAGCGAGGTTCCGGCAGCGCGAAGACTGGTCCACATTGGTGGTAACCCGACGCTTCCGGCACCGCCCCCCGCGGACCAGGGAGTGCGCGCGCAACGGCCAGGGTTTGCCCTGCTGTGGACCAGTGGCGGCGCCACGCGAACCTCGATGCGCCAGCCGTTGGCTTGGGCGCCGCAGGGCGCGATTCCATGACGAACGCCGCTAGGAGGATGAAATGAACAAGCGATTCACTGACGAGCAGATCCTTGGCTTTCTTTGCGAAGCCGACGCCGGCGTGCCGGTGCGCGCCTTGTGCACCAAGCACGGATTCAGCGAGCGCAGCTACTACCAGTGGCGGGCGCGCATCGTGGCCGGCAAGTCATCGCTGGCCGAGCGCCTGGCCGAACTCGAAAGCGAGAACGTGCAGCTCAAGCGCCTGCTGGCCGACGCGATGCTGGACACGGCGCCGGCGCGGTCGCCCGCGTCCCGCGCGGCGCTGCCCTGCCGGCCCACGCTGCGCGCCGGCTATGCCGCCTCGGCCGCACACAGCCGCAAAGATTCGTTGCAAGACGAGCCGCTGGAATGGCCCGAGCTGTTGCCGGAGCCAGGGGCCTTGGCCCACTGAGCCGGCATTCCGTCACGCATGAACCTCTGCTCGCCCGGCACCGCCACCGCACGCCGAAGGAATGAAGTAACTGTATGTAACCAAGTGTGCCGAAACCCCCTCGGAGCGACACCTACGGACACAGGTGCTCGTCATCGAGGAGGTTCCGAATGTCCAACCACACTTTTGCAATCGCTGCGCTCGCATGCTGTGACGTGCTGGTGCTGAGCGAGGGTGAGGACGCACCGAAGCCGGCGGCTGTCGAGCCGAAGCGGGACTGAGCCATGAGCACCGAGCGCATGCGCCGGGCGCTGCTGCCCGACTACAACCGCAAGGCCGAGACGCTGTGGTGGGCCACCGTGGCCGCCGGCACCGTGACCCTGTGCTGGGCCCTGGACCACGCCGTGCACCAGCTGCAGGGCGGCGCCGCGCTGCAGGCCGTGGCCGGCATCGCGATGACGATGCTGGTCGGCCTGTTCCCGCTTCGCCTGCCCGGCACGCGGCATTCGTTCGCGGCCGGCGAGATCTTCGTCTTCACGCTGCTGCTGCTCTACGGGCCGGCAGTGGCGGTGATCGCCAGCGCCTCGGAAGCTGCGGTCAGTTCGTGCCGCACCTCGCGACGCTGGAGCAGCCGCATCTTCAGCCCGGCCACGGCCGCCATTTCGATGTGCTGCGCGGGCTTCGGCCTGGAAGCCGCTCTGCGCGCCGCGGGCGGCACCGGCGCCGATTCACAGGCCGTGCTGCTCGGCATCACGGTGCTGTTCGCGCTGTGCCACTTCGTGATCAACACGCTGCTCGTCACGCTGCTGCCGAACCTGAAGCGCAACGAGGGCGCACGCCTGTCGGAGCTGTTCCACGACTACGGCTGGCTCGGCATCTCCTACAGCGCCAGCGCCTGCATCGCGGCACTGGCCTACCTCACGCTGCAGCGCTCCGGCATGGGCGTGCTGATGGCCGGCGCGCCGATCATCGCGCTGCTGCTGTCGGCGATGCACCTGTTCGTGCGCCAGCAGGAGGCCAACGAGGCCATGCGCTCGGCCCAGCTGGAGGCGATGGCGCGCGAGCAGGAACAGGCGCGCCGCCACCTGCACGACCTGCAGCTGATCGCCTACCACGACAGCCTCACCGGCTTGCCGAACCGCCGCCGGCTGCATGAGCTGCTGTGCGAGGCGCTGGAGCGTTCGGGCGCCGACGACAGCCACGAGTTCAGCCTGCTGTTCCTCGATTTCGACCGCTTCAAGCTGATCAACGACACGCTGGGCCACGCGGCCGGCGACGAGTTCCTGGTGCGCGTGTCCAAGCTGCTGCAGCAGCAGCTGCGCCCGCAGGACGTGGTGGCGCGGCTGGGCGGCGATGAATTCGCGATCCTGGTCGAAGGCCGCGGCTGCGCCGCCTACTCGGTGGCCCTGGCCGAGCGCCTGCTGAAGCTGCTGTCGCAGCCGGTGCTGATCCAGGGCATGCCGGTCAACGCCACGGCGAGCATCGGCATCACCTCCAGCCGCTTCGGCTACAGCACGCCGAGCGACGTGCTGCGCGACGCCGACATCGCGATGTACCGCGCCAAGGGCGCCGGCCGGGCGCGCTATGCACTGTTCGACATCAGCCTGCGCGAGGAAGTGTCGGAGCGCATGCTGCTCGAGGGCGAGCTGCGCACGGCGGTGGCCAGCAAGCAGCTGCACGTGGACTACCAGCCGATCTTCGACCTGCGCAGCAGCAGGCTGGCCGGCTTCGAGGCGCTGCTGCGCTGGGACCATCCGGAGCTGGGCAGCATCGGCCCGAGCACCTTCGTGCCGGTGGCCGAGGAAGCCGGCCTGATGGTCGAGCTGACCGACCTGGTGTTGTCCGACGCCTGCCGCCAGCTGCGCCGCTTCCGGCGCGTGATGCATGGCGGCGATTCGCTGGTGATGCACGTGAACATCTCCGGCGAGGACCTGAGCGCGGGCGGCCTGGTGTCGCGCATCACGCAGGCCCTGGCCGCGGCCGGCCTGCGTCCGCGCGACCTGGTGCTGGAGCTGACCGAGAACATCCTCACCGAGCGCCTGACCGAAGCGCTGCCGCTGCTGCGCGAGCTGCACACGCTCGGCTTCCAGCTCAGCGTGGACGACTTCGGCACCGGCAGCTCGTCGCTGACGCACCTGTCGCGACTGCCGCTGGGCAGCCTGAAGATCGATCGCTCGTTCGTATCGAACCTCGGCGACGAATCGAACAACGCGATCGTCAAGGCGATCGTGTTCCTCGGCCGCGCGATGGGCCTGTCGGTGATCGCCGAAGGCATCGAGACGCAGGCCCAGATGCTGAGCCTGCGCGCGCTCGGATGCGACATGGGCCAGGGCTACCACCTGGCGCGCGGCCTCAGTGCCGACGATGTCGAGTCCGGCCTGGTGCTGCGTCGCTTCCGCCTCGGCGGCGACGACGGCCCGCCGCCGCACCGGCCCGTTCTGGTGGACGAGGTGCCCTAGCCGGCGCCCTCGCCGCCCCCACCGGCACGCACGCCACCTCCCCCATTTCGAGCGGGGGCAGCGCAAGCCACGCCGGCGAATCCCGACGCCCCGCCGCCCCACGGCGACACACGACCGCAATAGGAGCCCGCCATGCAGACCCCCACGAGCACCGATACCCGCACCCTCCAGCCCCTGCGGCGCATGCGGCGCAACGCCGGCTTCACGCTGATCGAGCTGATGATCGCGGTGGCCGTGGTCGCCATCCTGGCCACCGTGGCCTTGCCGAGCTACAGCGAGCAGATGGTGCGCGGCCGGCTCACCGAGGCGGGGATGGGCCTGGCCTCGATGCAGTTCCGCATGGAGCAGTACTACCAGGACCGGCGCACCTACGTCGGCGGGCCCTGCGCCACCGCATCGAAGGTGGGCACCTTCTCGCTCAGCTGCTCCGCCGTGTCGGACGAGGGCTACACGCTGGTGGCCACCGGCACCGGCACCACCAGCGGCTTCGCCTACTCGGTCGACAACCTGAACCACCAGCGCACGGTCAGCCTGCCCACCAGCTGGGGCGGTGTGTCCGGCGAGGGCTACGCCTGCTGGGTGATGCGGCGGGGGTCGACATGCTGAGCCGCCGCCCTTCGCGCTCGGGCTTCTCGCTGATCGAGCTGATGATCACGCTCGCGGTGCTGTCGCTGCTGCTGCTGGCCACCGTGCCGTCGTTCGGCCACTGGGTCGGCAACCAGCGCGTGCGCAGCACCGCCGAGTCGATGCAGAACGGCCTGCGCCTGGCACTGGCCTCGGCGCTGCAACGCAACCGCAGCGCCGCGTTCGTGCTCACCGCCGACACCCCTTCGCTGGCCGCGCGGCCCGCCTCCAACGCACGCAACTGGTATGTGCGCCTGCTGCCGCTGGCCGACAGCGACGAGCGCGACGGTGACGCCGAATCGGCCACCCGCTATGTGGACGGCAGCAACTTCGGCACGCAGGGCGCGGTCACGGTCAGCGGGCCGGCCCTGTTGTGCTTCGGCCCGCTCGGGCAGCAGGTGTCGCTCGACAGCGATGCCACCGGCCTGGGCACGGCCTGCAACAGCGCCAGCCCGGCCGTCTACACCGTGTCCGGCTCCGGCTCGGACCGTCCGCTGCAGGTGCAGGTGTACCTGGGCGGCCGTGTGCGCTTGTGCGATCCCGCCAAAACCCTGTCCAACGAGGCTCCCGATGGCTGCTGAACGAATCAAGCCGCATCAACGCGGCGTCGCGCTGATCGAAGTGATGGTGGCGCTGCTGGTGTTCCTCGTCGGCGTGCTCGGCGTGATCGGGCTGCAGGCCAGCTCGATCCAGCACAGCGTGCAGGCCGAAGACCGGTCGCGCGCCGCGCTGCTGGCCAACGAACTGGTCACCCAGCTGTGGACGCTGCAGACCCCGGCGCTGGACGAATGGCAGCGGCGCGTGGCCAGCGCGCTGCCGAACTCCGAGGGCATCGTCTCGCAGCAAGGCGGCGTCGTGACGGTGACGATCCGCTGGCGCGAGCCGTCGGGCCGCGCCAGCGCCGGCAACGTCAACCAGTACGTGACGCAACTGGTGCTGCCATGAGACCGGTCGGAGCCCGCCGTGGCTGCAACGGCATGACGCTGGTCGAGCTGATGGTCGCGCTGCTGATCGGCATGGTGCTGTCGCTGGCCGTGTTCGGCCTGCTGTCGACGTTCGAAGGGCGCAAGCGCGCGATCACGACCGGCAACGACCTGGAGCAGGCGGGGCAGATCGCGATGTACAAGCTCGACAACTGGGTCCGCAGCGCCGGTGCCGGGCTCGCACAGGCCGCGCCGGCCTACGGCTGCACGCTGCATGCATCGAAGTCGGGCGCGACGCTGCTGCCGGCGCAGGGCGCCGCCGGCCTCGCCAATGCGCCGCTGAGGCTGGCGCTGGCCGACATCGCGCTGTCGCCGGTGCTCGTGCTGCCGCAGGCCAACGTGCCGGGCACCAGCGGCAAGCCGTCCGACGCATTGATCGTGATGAGCGCGGCGCCTGCCGGGACCGCGCGCGTGCCGTTCTCCGAGCCGGGCGCGGGCAGCGTGATCAACCTGCTGAACTCGGTCGACCTGGGCGGCGGCGACCTCGTGCTGGTGGGCGACACGCAGGCCGCCGACGACGGCTCGCCGCGTCCCTGCCTGGTGCAGCAAGTGGCCGCGGGCTTTCATGCGGGCGACAGCACGGCGGTGCTGCTGGACGGTCCGTACCAATCGGCCACGCCGGACGGCGTCTCGGTGGCGGACTACGGCACCAGCGGCTTTGCGCTGCGGCTGGGCAATGCCAGCGATGCCCCGCCGCACTTCCAGGTGCTGGCCGTCGGCGACAACGACGTGCTGTACAGCTACGACCTGCTGTCGCTGGCACCGACGCCGCTGCGCGCCGAGGCCGAGGGCGTGTTCGAGCTGCACGCGATGTACGGCGTGGACACCGACGACGACGGCAAGGCCGACACCTGGGTGTCGCCGTCGTCCGTCGGCTACCGGCCGGCCGACCTGTCGTCGGCCACGCCGGGCGCGACCGCGCGCCTGCGCTCGATCAAGTCGGTGCGCATCGGCCTGCTGACGCGCACCAACCTGCCGGAGCGTGACATCGTGACGCCCGGCCCGCTCGTGCTGTTCGACGATCTCGGCACGGCGCTGCGCTATTCGCGCACGCTTCAAGGCCAGGAACAGCACTACCGCTACCGGACCATCGAAGAGACGGTTCCCGTGCGCAACAACCTCCTGACGCCCTGACCATGCAGCCCCACCTCCATCGACACCATCGCGCTGCGCTGCGGCGCAGCGGCGAGCGCGGCATTGCGCTGGTCATCACGATGATCGCGCTGGTCGTGCTGCTGATCGCCTCGGTCGCGATGATCCGTGCCTTCAACACCTCTTCGGCGGTCGCCGGCAGCCTGGCCTTCCGGCGCGACCTGACGAACCAGGGCGAACGCGCGCTGGCCCAGGTGCGCACGCTGTTCCTGTCCGGGCGCCTGGCCGGCGAAGCGGCGCGCGAAGCCGGGCTGCCCGCCGCCAACTACGTGGCCGCGCGCCTGCAGGCCAATGCCAAGGGCATTCCGCTCGCCCTGTTGCGCGATGCCGACTTCACTGCGGCCGGAATGAGCGCCGACAACGACATCGTCGACGACGCGATGCACGTGCGGGTGCGCTACGTCGTCGACCGGCTGTGCAACGCGGCCGGGCCCTTCGACGAGACCACCTGCGTGGCCGCTCCGGGCGAGGGCGACGTGGGAGGCTCCGACTGGCTGAAGAAGCCTACGCCGCCCAGCGGCCCGGTGTACCGCGTCACGGTGCGCGTCGACGGCCCGCGCTCGACACAAGCATTCCTGCAGACCACGTTTGCCTACTGAGGAGGACCCACCATGCCACACACCGCCCTGCCCAACCCGACCTTCGCTGCGCAGCCGTGGGCGCGCAAGCCCGGCCTCTGGCAGCGCCTGCAGGCCTGGCTGAGGCCGCGCCCGCAGCAGCCGGTCGGTGAACGCGAAGCCCGGCTGCAGGCACCTCCGCTGTCGCTGTCGGGCGCCGAACCGCCAGCGCGACCGGCCGTGCGCGCGACGGTCGCGCCGGCCAGCCGCGTCATGGCGCCGGCGATGGAGGACGTGGAGGTCACCGAGATCAACGAGGAGCTGTTCCTCGAGGCCTTGCAGGAGTGGGAGCAGTCGGATCACTACGCAGCGCTCGGCCCCGCGCTGCGCACGCCCCGACCCTTGCCGTCCCGCCCGGCGGCCGATCTTCGTTCGTGATGGAGCACCCCATGACGCCCACTTGCCACCGACACCTGCTGCGCTGGCTGCTCTGGATCACCGGCACCGCGCTGTGCGCGCCGGTCGCGCAGGCGACCGACCTCGCCGACAGCCCGTTGTTCTCGGGCGTGTCGGTGCCCGGCAACGTGATCCTCGCCTTGTCCGTCGAGTGGCCCACGGCCACCACGCCGGCCTACCCGAGCACGACGGCGTATGCGAGCAGCAGCACCTACCTGGGCTACTTCGACCCCGCCAAGTGCTACCGCTATGTGCCGGTCAACGCCGGCACGAGCAGCACGCCGGACTACTCGGCAAGCTACTTCGCACCGCGCGGCGCCGCCACCGACCACACCTGCCGCAGCAGTGCGAGCGTGCCGCTGTGGAGCGGCAACTACCTGAACTGGGCGTCCATGCAGACGCTCGACGCGTTCCGCTGGGTGCTGACGGGCGGCTATCGCAAGGTGGACACCGCGACCACCACGGTGCTCAGCAAGACGTATGCGGCATCCGACAAGCCGACGGTGATCCCCGAGAAGACCCTGGCTGCCGATAGCCTCGACGGCGCCACGCCGTTCTCGTCAGCCAGCTGGACGGCCGGCGCGACCACGCGCATCCGCAACCTCGGCACGCGCATGTGGATCAGCGGCAATGTCGCCTACGGCGGCGTCGAGCCCGACGCCCTGACGGGCGGCAGCAGCGTCAGCGGCGCCGTGCCCTATACCGGGCAGAGCTCGATGGCCGCGCCCGGCACCAGCGGCTTCGCGCAGCCGAACGTGACCTACGAGGTCTACATCAACGTCAAGGTGTGCGACAAGCGCGCGGGCCTGGAGGCCAACTGCGTGGCCTATGCCCGCTCCAGCAAGCCGGAGGGCCTGATGCAGGGCTATTCGGGGCAGCTGCGGTATTCGGCCTTCGGCTACTACAACCATTCGGGCGACGCCACCCAGCAACGCGACGGCGGCGTGATGCGCGCGCGCATGAAGTACATCGCGCCGAGCCAGCCGGTGCCGGGCTCGCTGCCGATCGGCAATCCGCACGCCGAATGGGACGCGACCACCGGCGTGATGCCCACCAACCCCGATGCCGGCGATGCGTCGGCCACGCAGGCGTTTGCCGCCGCGTCGGGCTGGAGCGTGGCGATCAACGACAGCGGGGTGCTCAACTACCTCAACAAGTTCGGCCTGTCGGCCAAGTCGTACAAGTCGAAGGACCCGGTCAGCGAGCTCTACTACGCCGCGCTGCGCTACTACCGCAACCTGGGCAATGTGGACGCGTACACCAGCCTGGCGCAGGCGGGCAGCTCTGCGACGGCCGCACAGTGGCTCGACGGCTTTCCGGCGATCACCTCGGACGCCGTGTGGAAGAAGAGCCTGACCAGCGCCGACGCGAACTACGGCAGCTCGATCCAGTACGCGTGCCAGAAGAACTTCGTGCTCGGCATCGGCGACGTGTTCACGCACCGCGACGCCAACCTGCCGGGCAGCACCTTGCGCAGCGCGCTGGAACCGTCGCTGCCGCCCGAGGTGGCGGCCGACACCGAGGTGGACGTTCGCAAGGCCACCGACATGGTCGGGCAGCTGGAAGGCCTGGGCAGCGGCATGTCGCTGGGCAACCTGTATGTGGATGCGGGCAGCAGCACCTGCGCGTCGAACTTGAACATGTGCAGTTCCTACTACCTTGCGGGCCTGGCCTACGACGCTCACACGCGTGACCTGCGCCAGGACATCCCGGGCAGGCAACTGGTGAGCACCTACTGGCTGGACGTGCTGGAGAAGCAGACCTACAAGCACAAGAACCAGTACTGGCTGGCCGCGAAATACGGCGGCTTCGATGTTCCCGCCGGCTTCTCGCCCTTCGCCGCCGGCAACGGCCCGGGCTCGCTGGGGGACAAGAGCTGGCACAGCAATGCAGACCAGCTGAGCGTGGGCCAGGCCTCCCTTGCCTACTCCACCGACAGCGGCGCGGCCGACCCGCGGCCGGACAACTACTTTCCCGGCGACCGGCCGGAGACGATGAAGTCCGGCCTGTCCAAGGCCTTCGCGAAGATCGTCTCGGAGACCGAGGCGTCGACCGCGACCGTGCTGTCCACCGCCTCACCGAACGTGGCGAGCGCCGGCAACATCAGCTATGCGGCCAAGTACAACCCGAAGGACTGGACCGGCCAGCTGGTCGCCTCTCGGCTGAGCTACGCCGCCGACGGCACGCCCGCCGCGACCGCGCTGTGGGACGCACGCGACGCGCTGGAACGCATGGTGAGTGGCACCGACACCTCGGCGCGCAAGATCGTCACCTGCTGCACCAGCGGCGGCGCGGCGCTGCCCTTCACGGCCGCTGCGCTCGCGGGCACGGCACTGAACGGGCGCACCAACTACGCGTCGTTCAGCAACGTGCCGGGCGCGAGTGCGCAATCGGCTGCCAACTTCGTGGCCTACCTGCGCGGCGACCGCACGCAGGAGCTGGTGCAGGGCGGCGCCTATCGCACGCGCGCATACCTGCTGGGCGACATCGTCGACTCCAAGCCCACCGTGGTGGCGGCGCCGGCTGCTCCGTACCACGACGAATTCAACCCGGGGTACGGCAGCTTCGCCCGCGCCCATGCCGGCCGGCCGGCCGTGGTCTACGCCGGCGCCAACGACGGCATGCTGCACGCCTTCGACGCGAGTGCCAGCGGCGCGACCGCAGGGCGCGAGTTGTTCGCCTACATCCCGAGCTTCGTCTACGGCAGCGCGTCCACGGCCACGGTCAGCGGCCTTGCCGCGCTGGGCAACCCGGCCTACGTGCATCACAACTACGTGAACGCGACACCGGCCGTGTTCGACGTCGACCTGTCGCGCACGGCAGGCGCGGCGTCGGGCGGATGGCGCAGCCTGTTGATCGGCGGCCTCGGCAAGGGCGGGCGCGGCTACTTCGCGATCGACGTCACCGACCCGCAGAGCTGGACCAGCGAGCGCGAGGTGGCCGGCAAGGTGCTGTGGGAGTTCAGCGACCCGCGCATGGGCTACAGCTACGGCGCGCCCGACGTGGTGAAGACGCGCAAGTACGGCTGGGTGGTGGTGCTGACCTCGGGCTACGACAACCCGGATGGCAAGGGCTGGTTCTTCTTCGTGAACCCGGCCAACGGCCAGCTTCTGGAGGCCGTCTCCACGCCCGAAGGCACGCCGTCGGCACCGCTCGGCCTGGCACACGCCACGGCCTTCGTGCCCGACTACACGGACTTCACCGCCGATGCGATCTACGCCGGCGACCTGCAGGGCAACGTATGGCGCGTGGACGTCAGCGGCCAGGGGCCGTACATGGCCACGAAGATGGCGATGCTGCGCGGCGCCGAAGCAACGCCGCAGCCGGTCACCACCCGCCCGCTGGTGGAGATCGACGCAGGCACCGGCAAGCGCTACGTGATGGTGGGCACCGGCCGCCTGCTCGCCGACAGCGACATCGACAGCAGCGCGGCGCAGTCGCTCTATGCCATCGCCGACGGCAAGGGGACGTTCGGCCGCTTCTCGGTGAGCGGCTCCGATGGCGTGAGCTTCCCGATCACGCGTGCCGCGCTGCAGGCCGACACCGACCTGCTCGCCGGCATCGGCAGCGCGCCCAGTGCAGGGGCCGGCTGGTACGTCGACCTCGCGGTCACCGGCGGTGTGGCCGAGCGCGTCAACGTGCAGCCCACGGCCAGCGGCGGGGTGGTCGCCTTTGCCGCCAACACGCCGAGCGGAGACACCTGCAATCCGGCCGGCACCGGCCGCGCGTTCGCCGTCAGCCTTGCCAGCGGCCGCAGCGTGCTCAGCGCCAACGACAGCGGCACGCAGTTGCTGGCCTCCACTGCGCCCGGCTCATTGATCCGCGAGCTGGCGTTCCAGCGCGTCAGCGGGCGCGTGCGGCTGTATGCCGGCAACAGCGACGGCAAAGTGGCGAAGCTGCCGGTGTCGGTTCCACGCACACCGGCGCTCAAGGCGCTCTCGTGGCGCGAGCTGCGACCGATCGATTAACACGATGCCTCAACCTCGATTCATACCCATGATCGATGCGTCTTCGCTGTTCATTGATCGGTCATCTTGCTTTGTGCATACTCCGGCACCCTTCGGGGGGACACGGCGCGGATTCGAGTCTCGGGTCGTCGGGTTGAGTTAAACGAATGTGTTGGCCAGATCGCCACCAAAGCCGGAGTGGCCCATGAAGTCGAACAGCAGCTCCTCGCGTCGCGTCCTGTCGATGCCACTGGCCCCGGCGAGCGCCGCGGAAGACGATTCCGCGGCCAACGAGCGCAGCGCTTCGGGCCGCGCCTTCTGGGCCACGATGCGGCGCATGTCGCTGCTGGCGGCGGGCGTCGACGTCTGGTTCTTCGTGCTGTTCCGCTACATCGGCGTGGAGGGCCTGGCATGGCCCAACCTGTCGAGCATCGCGCTGTACCTCACGGCGTATGCGCTCATCCGGATGCGCGTGAACAAGCCGGCAATGGCGCTGATCGGCCTGGAGGTGTTGCTGCACGCGAGCGCGGGCACCTTGCTGATCGGCTGGGAAAGCGGCTTCCACTACTACATGCTGCTGTTCATCCCGGCGATCGTCATCGCCTGCCGGCCGCTGCAGATGCGCCTGCTGCTGTCGCTGCTGTTCGTGTGCTACGTCGGGCTCGACATGAGCGCCTATGGCCTCGGCGCGAGCGCGCCCCTGCCGGAGGGCGCGCTCGCGGTCGTGCGATGGACCAACATGGCCATCGTCTTCGGCGTGCTGGCCTATGCCGCGGCTTTCTACGGGCTGCGCCTGCGCCATGCGGAACACGCGATGCGCCTGGCCATCACGCATGACCTGCTCACCGGGCTGCTGAACCGGCAGCACTTCATCGCGATGAGCGAGTACGTGCTGGCGCTGCAGCGGCGCGGCGACCGCCCCACCTGCGTGGCGGTGGTGGAAATCGACGCACTGCGCACGCCCCCGGCGCACGGGGCCGGCGAGGCCGACCGCATCCTGCAGGAGGTGTGTCACGTGCTGCGCAAGGAGAGCCGGCAACAGGACGTCATGGCACGCTGGCATGGCGACCAGTTGATCGTGTTGCTGCCCGACACCGAACTGGAGGAGGCGCGCCTGGCCGCCGAGCGGCTGCGCCAGGCCGTGGCCCGCGCAGGGATTGCGAGCGCGCGCCTGCCGCAGCCGTGCACCGTGTGCATCGGCGTGGCCGAGGCGCGTGCGGACGAAGCGCTCCACGGTGGCGTGCAGCGTGCCTTGCGCGCGCTCGCCGGCTGCCATGCACAGGGCGGCGATCGCGTGCGCGCGCTGGCGTCTGCCGCGCGCGCACGCGCGGCAGACGCGCGCGAACGGCGCTGGGCCGGTGCACGCTAGCGCTCAGCCCTGCCCATGCGCTTCCTCATCCGAGCGATACAGCACCGGCAGTTCACCACTTGCCGCACGCCCTGCAATGCGCGCGATCTCGCTCACCGGCATGTCGGCGGCCATCACGAATTCGAAGCCGCCACGGCGCCAGGTCGACACGCCGACGTCGGCCACGCGGCGCGTCACGACGGTGGAATCCAGTTGCTGCCCCGCAAGCACCGACAGCGACATCGGCTTGCCGCTCGGTGGCAGGTACTCCATCTGGATCAGCGGGACATCGCCCACCGCGAGACGCTGCACGCGTCGCAGCGTGAGCCCGAGCGGGCGCAGGTCGGGTATCGAGACGCGGCCTCCGACCGCGGCCGCGAAGGCGGCCAGCAGCACGCGCGCATGCTCGATGTCCTCGCCGCGATCGAAGGTCTCCCGCACGTACAGCGACTGGTAGCGCGCAATCGCCTGCACCCAGGGCGGGTCCTCCGGCGTGCGATGCAGGCGCAACGGGATCGGCACCCACAGCCCGGCCGCGAACGACGCCGCGAGTCCGGCGCCGAACCCAAGCCAGCGGCGGCGCTGCACCGACACCTGACGTTCGGACTCGCCGCACAGCGCCACCCAGGCTTCGATCTGCCGATGCAGCTGATCCGGCACCTCCGGCAGGGTCTGGGCGGCGTAGGCCGCGTGGTACGGCAGCCGGCTCGCGCGCAGCAGGCGCACCTGCCGCTGAAGCTCCTCGCTGGCCTCGATCGCCTCCTCGACCTCTCGCACCTCGCGTGCCTCGAGTTCTCCATCGACGTAGGCACGCAGTGTCGGTTCATCCACTGTCATTGGATACCTCGCTTCGGTTCGTTCGCCTTGCCGTCATCGCGCAAGAAGCGCTGGCCGACCGTCATGCGCGCACGCGACAGGCGGCTCATCACGGTGCCGATCGGCACGCTCAGCACCTCGGACGCTTCTTTGTACGACAAGCCCTCCACATCGACCAACATCACGACGAGACGCTGCGCCTCCGGCAGCAGCTCGACGGCCTGGATCACCTGACGGTACAGCGCGATCTGGCTGGGGTCGAGACCTTGCACCTGCAGGTTCACGTGCGCCCATTCGTCCTCCCAGTCCAGACTCGATTCGCGCCGCCGCTGGCGTGCGCGCACTTCATTCAGCCAGATGGTGTGCATGATCGCGAACAGCCAGCTCAACATGGCCGTGCCCGGCCGCCACTGCCAGCGCCGCTCCAGCGCACGCAGGCAACACCTTTGCACCAGGTCCTCCGCGTCGGTCGCGTCCCGGGTGAGCCGAAGGGCAAATCGCCACAGACGCGGAAGCCACTGTGGCAGCTGCCTTTGTAGTTCGTCGTTCACCAAAAGCGCACGTCCTCAACACTGAACCCTTGCGTGCACCGCAGCACGCTTCAAGGGAACAGAACACTCGAGGAGGCCGCCTTATTCCTTGCGATGTGAAATGAGCTTTTGGCAACGTTGTCTTCGCAGCAGCTTGATACGCATTCCGATGGAATAGAACAGGGGGTCTACGTGTTCTCTGTGCAGGGAGGCCCGGTTCCTCGTAGTGCGAGGAACGTCGAACGGCGGAGAGCACATGAGCGAGCGGATGAAGAGGGCCGAATTCAGCTGGGGGAACGATTTGTTGTCCGCCTGGCATCAGGTTGAGAGATCGTGCGAGACGGAGCGGCGGCAAGCCGACGCGCTGAATGAGCGCCGGTCGGCGTGCCGCCCAGCCAAGCGAGAGACGGCAGGCGACTCGGCACGCATGGCCGTGGCCGACAAGCTGGCGCGCATGGTGCACGTCGGACTTCTCGAATCAGGCGACGCGCTGCCTTCGGAGCGCGACATGTGCGAGGTCTTCGGCGTTGCGCGGCAGACCGTGCGTGCGGCGCTGGGCATCCTCGAAGGGCGGCTGATGATCGCGATCAGCCACGGGCGCCGGTCGCGCGTGCTGGGCCCGGGCAGCCTGAGCACAGTTGACAGCGCTGACGCATTGAAGCGCCTGCACGAGCGGTCCGCGTCCGATGTGTTCCAGACCTTGCAGTTCATCGAGGCGCAAGCCACGCAACAGGCGGCACGCGACATCGGCGAGTCGACCCTGTCGCAGCTCGACGTGCTGGTGGCATTGCTGCCGCGCATCTCGCACGATGCCCTGTCCTACCTGATGCTCGAGTACGAGCTGCGCGGGCTGATCTACGGCGCGTGCACGAACAAGCTGCTGTCCGAGATGGCGATGGACTTCTACGGCTACGGCTCGCGTCTGCGCCGGCGCCTGCTCGGCGACACGCAATGGCTGCAACGCAGTGCGGACCTGCAGGTGGCACTGGTGAGCGCGATGCACGAGCGCGACGGCAACCGGGCAGCGCAGATCATGAAGGAGCAGGCGGAGTCGCTGGCTGCGTTGCCCCTGGCCCAATGCGGGCCCGAGGTCAAGGAGCCCGTGAACCCGGCCGCCGCGCCGCACGTGCCGCAGCGGTCTGCCATCACACAGCTTGTCGTCTGGCCCGGCGCCTGAGACGCGCTTGAACGCAAAGAGGCCGACCGTTGAAACGGTCGGCCTCTTTGCTTGTGCGTCTGCGGTATGTGCGGCGTGTGCCGCCGCAATGCCGTCGAAGGGCTACTTCTGCTGCACCGGACTGGCCGCCGGTGCCTGCTCCTGGACCGGCAGCGCCTCGACGAACTCGAGGTCGGCGTTCTCGCGCAGTCGGGCAGCCAGGCTGTCCACGCCGGCGCGTGACGGCGTCTCGACCGCGAGCTCGTAGGCCCCGACCGTGTTGGGCCCGCCCACCACGTGAAGCCGGTTCGAGCGCAGCAGTTCCTGCCAGGCGGCCATGGTCAGCGAAGGCGCAGGCACCACGCGCAGCGACGCGGTCGGCAGCAGCGCCTGAGGCTGGCTCAAGGTGATGTACTGCGGGTCCTTGCCGGGCCCGGGGCGCCGCACGCTGAGCAGGCCGATGCCGATCGCCTGCACGAAGATCGCTGCGGCCATCGCGGCGATCAGCGGGCTGCGCTTGCGCTGCGGCGTGGTCGTGGGCAGCGGTTGCTCCACCAGCGGCTCGTCGATGCGGCCGAGAAGCTTGCTCAGCCCGGTCTCCGGATCGGTCCACGCGGTGGGCTCCTGGGCCTGCACCGCGTTGCGCAGCGCGCGCTGGATCTCGAGTTCCTCGCGGCAATCGGCGCAACGCTCGATGTGCGCTTCGACCTGGCTCTTCTGCTCGGCGCTGATGGTCGCGTTGGCCACCCACGGCAGCATGGTCCACACGCGCCGGTGCTCGTTGCGCAGGGCCTCGTCGAAATCGGGCGATTGCTCGCCAGAGTTGTCCATCATGCTGTCCCCCCGATGGAACCGATTGATGAGCCGGCCAGCGCCGGCAGCAGGTTGCGCAGCTTCATGCGCGCGTGAAACATGCGTGCCTTCACGGTGCCTTCCGCGCAATGCATGATCGCCGCGATTTCGTCCACCGAGTGGCCGTCCCCGTAAGCGAGTTCCAGCACCAGCCGCTGTTCGGGCGGCAGGCGCGACATTCCCTTGGCAAGCCAGTCCTGGAGTTCGCGATCCCGGTTGGGATCATGGCTTTGAAAGGCGTCGCCGTCATCCCCGGCATCCACCGGGTCCTCGCCATGCTGGCGCAGCGCCTTGAGCGTGCAGCGATAGGCGATGCCCATGATCCACGTCGACACCCTGGCGTCGCCGCGAAAGCTGCCGGCCTTCTGCCAGACGATCCAGAAGCTGTCGTTGATCACCTCTTCGATGATGTCGGCGCGCCGGGTCATTCGTCCGAGAAAGCGGCACAGCCGCCGGTGATACCCCCGGTAGAGCGCCGACAGCGCGTCCCTGTCGCCCGTGGCCACGCGGCGCAGCAAGGCGGCTTCTTCGTCGTCGGGTGTGGGGGCGGCAGCGAGATCCATCGAAGGGTCCTGTTCGCCGTGAGTGCCTTCTGGTTCGCCGTCTGGTTGCACCGGATTCATAAAAAATTCCCGCTTCCGCGGCTCGAGCCGCCGTTGTTCGCCTTGGCCGCACCCGCGCATCGCGGTTTTCGCTGCGACCTCCACATGTCGTTCTTATCGGCAGATCGGGGCCCCGTTTGAGGGCGAGCCGCACCGTGACGGTGCTCACGATAGCGACCTATTTCGACAAACAGCCGTTCACACCAGTGGGTCGGCACGTCGATATTGGCGGCGAGAGGGCCATCCCGGACGGGGGTGGCTGGCCGGTCATGCATAAAAGGGGACCCCATGCGTCCATCGACCCGAGGCTGCCCGCATCGGATGCGACAACTCGTTTCCTGTTCAGCGTTGCTGGGCGCCAGCCTGCTCGCGTCGGCGCAGACCGTGGCGCCGAGCCAGGTCACCCCACCCTCGTTGCGCCCCGCTGTGCCGCAGGCCGCCCCGAACGAACTGGTTCTGCCGCAAGCGCCCGAAGGGCGCGACGGTAACGCAGACGCGCAAGGTTCGCTCGACGTGCTGCTGGCGCACGTCGACGTCGAAGGCGGGTTCGCCGCGCTGGCGCAGGACACCAATCGGCAGCTGACGAAGCTGGACGGGCGGCGCGTCACGGTGCGCGACATCCGCCGCGTGGCCGACGAAATCGAGGAGGCCTATCGGCGCCGCGGCTACTTCCTGGTGCGGGTGACGCTGCCGCCGCAACGTCTGCGCGACGGCGGCACCCTGCGCCTGGTGGTGCTGGACGGCTTCATCGAGCAGATCGACGCGTCGGGCGTGCCGCAGCGCGTGCGTGACGCGGTGCTGCGCACCCTGCATCCGCTGGTCGGCCGCCGCGGCCTCAAACTGGAGGAGGCCGAGCGCCGGCTGCGGGTGGCCTCGGGCCTCGCGGGCCTGGGCTTGCGCACGGCCCTGGCGGCAGGCGAGCAGCCCGGCGCCTCGCGGCTGCTGCTCGAAGGCCAGTTGCGTGACGCCACGGTCGGGCTGACCGTGGAAAACGGGCTCGCGCCCTCGCTCGGCACCACCGAACTGCTGCTCAGCCTGTCACTGAACAGCCCCTTCGGCCGCGGCGAGCGCCTGTACCTGGCACTCGGCACGGCGCGCGAACTCGACGGCTGGACCACGGGCGATGCGCCACTGGCGCTGGCGGCCACCGGCCTGGTGTACCCGGTCGGCGTCGAGGGCTGGACGCTCAATCCCGAGTACACGCAAACCACCTTGAACCCGGCCCCGGCCGCCGGCGGCCTGCGCATGCGCGGCTTCCTGTCGCGCTCGGCCTTGCGCCTGACCTCGCCGATGGCCACGGTGGCCGACATGGCGGGCAACGCGCAGCTGACGCTCGAACACGTGCAGCAGCGCCAGCGGGCGCAGGACTTCGGGCTGGACGTGAGCAATGACCGATACCAGGCCTTGCGCGCCGAGCTGAACGGCACCGTCGGCCTCAACCCGAGCGGCGGCGCCTTGTCCGCCTGGGCGCAATGGTCCAAGGGCCTCGGCGGCCGCCGGCCCGATCCGCTACTGCCCGCAGACCCGGCCCTGTCGCGCCAGGGCGCCTCGCCGCACTTCTCGCACGTCGACGCGCTGCTGCACCTGTCGCAGCCGCTGGGCGGCCGGCTGCAGGCTTCGCTGGTGGCGACCGGGCAGCTGGCGTTCGGTCACCCGATGCTCGCGTCCGAGCAGTTCGCGCTGTCCGGGCCCGACAAGGTGTCAGGCCGTCCGGCCGGCGACATCGTGGTGGACGAGGGCGCCACCCTGCGCGGCGAACTCTCCTGGTCGCTTCCGCCTGCGCTCGGCAGCGGGCCGGCCGCGCTGGTGGCGTCGCCCTACACCTTCATCGCGGCCGGCAGCGGCCGCCTGATCCAGCCCACGGCGGTGGAACAGGCGAGCGTGAGCGCCCGATCCTCGGGTGTCGGATTGCGCTCGGCGACGCTGGGTTCATCCGGCAAGCAGGCGCAGTTCGCCGCGGAACTCGCGCGCCGTTGGGGCGCACCAGGGGACACCGGCCGCCAGTGGCGGTTGTCCCTGCGTCTCAGCGTGTTCATGTGACCTGTCGGAGCATTCCCATGCGTAGCAGCAAGACTCCCACGCCCCTGCCCCTGGCCTGCGCGATCGCGTCGGCCTTCGCATGCGCCGCGGGGCAGGCACAGACCGTGACGCTGCCCACTGCCCCCTCGGTGGTGGCCGGCCAGGCCAACATCGCGGCAGGCAGCGGCCAGCTCGTCGTGAACCAGCAGTCCGACCGCGCGGTCATCAGCTGGGGCAGCTTTTCGGTGGGCGCGGGCGGGCGGGTGAGCTTCGTCCAGCCCGGCGCCGGCTCAGCGGTGCTCAACCGCGTGACCGGCACGGCCTCCTCCACGCTGGCGGGGCAGATCGACGCCAACGGCCAGTTCTTCCTGATCAACCCGAACGGCATCGAGATCACCTCCACCGGCAGCGTGCGCGCCACCGGCATCACGCTGTCGACGCTGGACATCGCCGACCAGGATTTCCTCGGCGGCCGCCTGGTGCTCACGGGCAGCGGCAGCTCGGCCGCGGTGGTCAACAACGGCACGCTGCAGGGTGCGACCGGCGGCTATGCGGCCCTCGTCGGCGGCCAGGTCAGCAACAGCGGGCGCATCGAGGTGCCGCTCGGGCGCATCGCGCTCGGCTCGGGTGAACGCGCCACGCTGGATCTGCTGGGCAGCCGCCTGCTGCAGGTGGCCGTGCCCACCGCGCGCGACGCGCAAGGGCACGCACTGGTGGAGGTGCAGGGGTCGGCGATCGCCGACGGTGGCCGCATCGAGATCTCGGCCGCCACGGCACGCGAGGCCTTGCGCGAAGCGGTGAACATCCCCGGCAGCCTCGTGGCACGCAGCGTCACCGGCCACAGCGGCGACATCCTGCTCGATGCCGGCAGCGGCGGCAGCGCCGCGGTGTCCGGGCGCATCGACGTGTCTGGCACGGCCGGCGGGCACGTGGCCGTCACCGGCGACAGCGTCACGCTCTCCCATGCCGTCATCGACGCCTCCGGCCAGGCCGGCGGCGGCGGCGTCGAACTGGGCGGCGGGGCGCAGGGGCAAGGCCCGCTGCTGCATGCGCGCACGCTGCAGATGGATGCCGACTCGCGCGTCGATGCCAGCGCCACCGAAGCGGGCAGCGGCGGCAACATCGTGCTGTGGTCGGACCTGCGCACCGGCTTCAAGGGCACGCTCTCCGCACGCGGCGCGGGCAGCGGTGCCGGCGGCCTGGTGGAAGTGTCCAGCCATGGCCTGCTCGACTACGGCGGCTGGGTGGACCTGCGCTCCCCGCTGGGCGCCACCGGCACGCTGCTGCTCGATCCGTTCGACGTCACCATCTCCACCGGGGCCGACACCGGCGCCTGCTGCACGGCCACCGCCAACAACACGGTCATCAACACCACCACGCTGGCCAACGCGCTGGCCAGCGCGAACGTCACCGTGTCCACCGGCGCGGCGGGTGCGCAGAACGGCGACATCACGGTCGCCAATGCGGTGACCTGGAACAGCGGCAACACGCTGACATTGAGCGCGGCACGCGACGTGACCGTCAACGCGCCGATCTCCGGCACCGGCGGCCTGCAGGTGACGGCCGGGCGCAACGTCAACGTCAACAGCAACATCACGGCCAACGGCGCGCCCTTGAACGTCGGCCTCACCGCTTCGGCGACGGGCGGCGAGATCTCGATCAATGCCGCGACGATCAACACCGGCGGCGGCAACTTCAGCGCCACGGCCGGGCAATCGGTGGCGGGCAATGCGCTTCTGATCATCGACACCACCCTCGACGTCGGCGGCGGAACCGGCAACATCACGGTGTCCAGTGCCGCGGACGCCACCTTCGCATCGGGCGCCCTGCAACTGCTCGCCAGCGGCGCCGGCTCGATCACCGTGAACAGTACGTCCAGCGGTGCGGCATCGAGCGGCCTCTTCTTCAACACCAACGCCAGCCTGACCAGCACCGGCGCGGTCACCGTGAATGGCACCGGCGCCGGTGGCGGGGGCCTGTTCTGGCTCGGCTCGACGTCGATCACGTCCAACAGCGGCGCACTGTCGCTGGTGGGCAGCTCCACCGGCAGCAACGGCGTGTGGTTCAACAACGGCGGCACCGTGACGCTGACTGCCAACGGGGCGCTCTCGATCAGCGGCACCGGTGTCAACTTCCGCGGCATCGGGCTGGGCGACAACGTGGCGCTGGTCACCACCGGCAACGTCAGCTTGACCGGCACGTCCACCAACGAGCGCGGCCTCTGGTTCAACAGCACCAACAGCGTGAGCGCCGCCAACGGCACCCTCACCTTGTCGGGCACGTCGGTGAACAGCGAAGGCACGTTCATCAACATCGCCACCAACACCTTCACCCACAGCGGCACCGGCTCGATCGCGCTCAGCGGCAGCAGCAGCGCGGCCGCCGGCCTTCTGGTCAATACGTCGGCCTCGGTGGCCGCCACCGGCGACGTCACGTTCACCGGCAGCTCCACCAACGGCAGCGGGGTGGTGCTGCTGTCGGCCAACGCCTTGAGCGCGAGCAACGGCACCTTCAGCATCTCGGGCAGCTCCACCAACTTCGACGGCGTGGACATCTCTGCGGGTGCGAACACGCTGACGCAGTCCGGCAGCGGCACGCTGTCGCTGGCCGGCAGCAACGGCAGCGGCACCTGGAACGGCATCGCGCTGTGGAACGGCGTCTCGCTCAGCAGCAGCGGCAACGTCTCGCTCAGCGGCGTCAGCACCGCCGGCGGCGCCGGCATTGCCCTGGTCAGCAACAACGCCGTGTCAGTGGGCAGCGGCAGCCTCGCGCTGACGGGTACGTCCGCCAACGGACCGGGCATGTACTTCGGCGGCGCGACCACGTTGAGCAACGCCGGCACGCTGTCCATCACCGGCAGCAGCACCAACTTTGCGGGCACCGAGGTGGACGTGGGAGCATCGATCGCGGCCACCGGCAACGTGTCGCTGTCCAGCACGTCGACCAACTGGTCCGGGGTGCTGCTCAACGGGGGCGCCACGCTGGGCGCGAGCAACGGCACGTTCAGTCTCTCCGGCAGCTCCACGACCGGCGACGGGATCGACTTCGTCGCGGGCGCCTACACGCTGGCGCAGTCCGGCAGCGGCGCGCTGTCACTCACCGGCAGCAGCGGCACCTGGAACGGCCTGGGGCTGTGGAACGGCGCTTCCGTCAGCAGCAGCGGCAATGTGTCGCTCAGCGGCACCGGCATCGCCATCGGCATGGCCTTCGGCGGCAACAACAGCGTGTCGGTGGGCAGCGGCAGCCTCACGCTGACGGGCACCTCCGTCGCGGGGTCGGGCGTGTACTTCACCGGCGCGACCACGTTGAGCAACGCCGGCACGCTGTCGATCACCGGCAGCAGCACCAACTTTGCGGGCACCGAGGTCGCCGCCGGGGCGTCGATTGCGGCCACCGGCACGGTGTCGCTGTCCAGCACGTCGACCAACGGGGCCGGCATGCTGCTGGACGGGGGCGCCACGCTGAGCGCGACCAACGGCACCTTCAGCATCACGGGCAACTCCACGAACTTCGACGGCGTGGA